>NZ_JBHWGV010000051.1:11963-21306 GCF_042732955.1 Kitasatospora sp. NPDC059747
TCGATGTGCTGCCAACGGCCGAGCAGGCCGCCGGGGTTTAACACATTGGGGTTGCCGGAGAGGGCGCCGACCGCGGGGTCGGCGAACGGCTGGACGAGGTGGCGGACGGCGTCGGGCTCGAAGACCGTGTCGCCGTCGACCATCACCAGGAGCTCCGCGCGGGCGGCCGCGATGCCGGTGTTGAGCGCGGCGGGCTTGCCCGCGTTCTCCTGCCGGATCACGCGCGTGTAGGGGAGGCCGAGCGACTCGACGAGGTCGGCGGTGCCGTCGGTCGAGCCGTCGTCGACCACGATCAGCTCCACGGGGTGGTCGGAGGCGAGCAGCGAGCGCAGCGCGGCCTCGATCCCGGCGGACTCGTTGTACGCGGGCACGATGACGCTGACCGGTTCGGTGACGGGCGGTCCCCACGGGCGGCGGCGCAGCCGCCTGTGCCGGCGGGCGGCCACCAGGACGGCGACGGCCCGCAGCACGCTGATCGCGCCCGCCGCCCACAGCAGCCAGCCCAGGACGGTGAGCACCCAGTTCCCACTCCGGAGGATCCAGATCAGGGCGGTTCCCTGGAGACGGTCGGCGGTTCCGGCCTGGCGGACGGGGTCGGACAGGCCGACGGCCTGGCTGACGGTGGCGAAGCGCAGGCCGCGCGACGTGAGTTCGGGCAGCAGGGTCCTCAGGGCGGCCACGGTCTGCGAGCGGTCCCCGCCCGCGTCGTGCATCAGCATGACCTGCCCGGGGCCGCCCGGGCGGTCGTCGAGCGCCTTGAGGATCTGCGGGATTCCCGGCCGCTGCCAGTCCTCGCTGTCCTGGGTGGTGAGCACGGTCAGGTAGCCGGAGCGCCCGGCCTGCTGGACGGCGTCCCACTCGCGGTCGTCGAGGGCGTCCGCGCTGGAGGAGTACGGCGGCCGCAGGAGCGAGCTCGTCACCCCGGCGGATCCGGCGAGGGCGAGCTGGGTCTCGCGCAGTTCCAGCGAGCGGCGCCAGGCGGGGGCCGGGCCGAGGTCGGTGTGGGTGAAGGTGTGCACGCCGATCTGGTGGCCCTCGGCGACGATCCGCCGGATCAGGTCGGGATGGGCGGCGGCCTGGGTGCCGACCACGAAGAACGTCGCGTGCACCCCCTCCTTGCGCAGGACGTCGAGGATCTGCGGCGTCCACGTCGGGTCGGGGCCGTCGTCGAAGGTGAGGGCGACGGTGCCGGGCCCGGGCGCGGCGCTGCGCGGCTGCGGGCCCGCGGTGTCGATCACCGGACCGCCGTCGCGGACGGCTGCCGGGACCGCGTCCGCGGCCGTGGGCGTGGCGGCCTGGTCGGGGCGGTCGTCGAAGCTGTGCTGGGTGTAGCCCTGGAGCGCGAGGGCGCCGGTGAGCGTCAGCAGCAGGGCGGTCAGCAGGAGCCAGTGGGTGCGCAGCGGGCGCTGGCGGACCACGCCGCGCCGGCCTCGGCGGGCGGACGCGCGGGTGGGGGCGGGTGTTCTTCGTCGGCGGGCGGTGCTCATCGTGCGGCTCTCGGTGGGTGGGTGGAGGTCACTGCTTGTTGGGGTGGCCGTTCGGGTTCCCCGGCGGGGCGCTGGGGCGGCCGTGCCCGGGGGTGGGGCTCGGGTGCTCCGACGGCGTGGCAGTCGGGGCCGGCGCCGTGGTGGCCGTCGTGGCCGTGGGGCCGGCGGGCGCGCTCGGCGCCGCAGGGCTGGTGGCCGACGGGTGCTGGACGCTGACCGGGGTGACGGCCCGCGGGTGGGTGGGCGCCGCGCTCGGGTGCTCGCTGGGTGCGGCCGCGGCCACCGGCCCGGCGGTGGGCGCGTCGGACGGCGTGGCCGTCGGGTCCGGCGCGCTCGGCGCCGGCGGCTGGGGGAGCGGCAGGAACGGCGCGTTCACCGTCGGGCCGCCGAGCAGCGCGCTCGCCAGCAGGGCCAGGTACCCGCCGGCCGGTACGGCCAGTGCCACCCCGAGGCGGCGGATCCTGCGCTGGCGGCGGCCGGAGGAGTCCACGAACACGGGCGGGGGCGGCGGCTCGGCGTCGGAGACGGCGGGCAGTTCGACGGTGGCCTCGCCCGCTCCGTCCCCGGTGAACGGGACGTGTTCGGCGGTCGGCCACGGTTCGTACGGTGTGACGGGCACGGTGTCGGGTCCAGGTCTTCTCGGTCCACAGGGCTGTCAGGGCCGCACCTACGGGTCACGGGTGAGCCGACGGTGCACTGGTCGTGATCTGTTCAGCGCCGGGAGCCGGAGTTCCGTCACACCCTCCCCGCCGGATTCCGCCTTGACGCCCGGGCCCGGCGGGGAACCGGGACGGAACCGGGGTTCGTGCCGGCTCAGCGATCCGTCGGAGCGCTCCCCGCGGCCGAGTCCTTCCCGTCGGCGCCGACCACCAGGCGGGCCCGGAGCTCACGTTCGCCCTGCGGCGTCGACGCGCGCACCCCCACCGTCCGTCCGCCCTCCTGGATCAGCCCGGTCACCTGGTGGCCGAGGAGCAGATCGACGCCGGGGGTCTGCCCCGCGCGGGACCTGATGATCGGGTCGAGGGTGCTGCGCCGCACGTTGTACCCGTACGGCAGCTCGGGGCCCGGTGCGGCGCCCGGTTCGATCCAGCCCCAGCGGGTGTACCAGCGGGCCTCGTTGCGGACGGCCCCCGCCTCCTCCAGGGCGGGTATGAGGCCGAGCTCGTCCAGCACCGGGTAGGCGTTGGCCGTGAGGGAGTGGGTGCACAGGACCTTGTACGCCCCGGGGTCCGAGCGGCGTTCCAGCAGGGCGACACGGACTCCGCGCCGGGCGAGCAGGATCGCCGCGGCGCTGCCGGCGAGGCCGGCTCCGCTGATGACGACGTCGTAGTCGTGTTCCGTGTAGTCGTGTTCCGTGCTTCCGGCTCCGGTCATCTGCTGATGTCCCCCTTCGGAGTGGCGCTGTTCGTGGCGGTGGTGCAGTGCCACTGCTCCCAGGAACGTGAATCGCTGTCAAGTCCCTTTGACCGGAACGCTTCAGGAATCCTCCCGGCGGCGCGTCCGGTGGGCCGCGATGAGGTCGGCGTACGTGCGGCCGCTGGTCTTCACGGTCCGCCGCTGGCTCGGGTAGTCGACGTGGACCAGGCCGAACCGCTTGTCGTAGCCGTACGCCCACTCGAAGTTGTCAAGCAGAGACCAGGCGAAGTACCCGGCCGGTGCCGCTCCCCGGGCGGCGGCGCGGGCGCAGGCCGCGAGGTGGTCCCGGAGGTAGGCGGTGCGCTCGGGGTCGTGCACGCTGCCGTCGGGGGCGACGGTGTCGGGGTAGGCGGAGCCGTTCTCGGTGACGTAGATCCGCCGGACGCCGTAGTCGTGGGTCAGCCGCAGCAGCAGCTGTTCGAGGCCGGAGGCGTGGACCTCCCAGGGCATGGCCGTGTGGCGGGGGTTGGGGCCGGGCAGCTGGCGGAAGCGGGGGGCGGGGCCGTGCGGGTCGTCGGCGACGACCTGGCGGAAGTAGTAGTTGAGGCCGAGCCAGTCGAGGGGCGCGGCGATCAGCTCCAGGTCCCCGGGGCGGACGGGCAGGTCGACGCCGTACTCGGCCCGCATGTCCGCCGGGTAGCCGCGGCCGAGGACGGGGTCGAGCCACCAGCGGTTGACGTGGCCGTCGGCGCGGGCGGCGGCGGCCCGGTCGGCCGCGGAGCGGGTGGCGGGCTCGATCGGGCTGAGGTTGTTGACGATGCCGATCTGCGCGCCGGGCACGGCCGAGCGCAGGGCCGCCAGGGCCAGGCCGTGACCGAGGTGTAGGTGGTAGGAGGCGCGGACGGCGGCGGTGAGGTCGGTGAGACCGGGCGCCATGGTGCCGTCCAGGTGGCCGATCCAGGCGGAGCAGAGGGGTTCGTTGAGGGTGGCCCAGTGGGTGACGCGGTCGCCGAGGCGTGCGCCGACCACCGCCGCGTACTCGGCGAAGCGCTCGGCGGTGGAGCGGGCCGGCCAGCCCCCGCGGTCCTGCTGGGCCTGGGGCAGGTCCCAGTGGTAGAGCGTCGGGAACGGGACGATGCCGGCGTCGAGGAGGCCGTCGACGAGGCGGTCGTAGAAGTCCAGCCCGGCCTGGTTGACCGTGCCGTCCGCCAGCGGCACGACGCGCGGCCAGGCGATGGAGAACCGGTAGGCGTCCAGGCCCAGGCGGTGCATCAGGGCGACGTCCTGCGGCCAGCGGCGGTAGTGGTCGCAGGCGGTGTCACCGGTGTCGCCGGCGGCGATCCTGCCGGGGGTGTGCGAGAAGGTGTCCCAGATGGACGGTGCGCGTCCGTCCGCGTCCACCGAGCCCTCGATCTGGTAGGCGGCGGTGGCGGCACCGAACAGGAAGTCGGCGGGCAGGTCGCTGAGGTCGGTCACGGGTGTGCCTTTCGGCGAGGGGGTGTCCGGCGGGCCGGAGGTGTGGTCATTTGACGGCGCCGGCGGTCAGGCCGGTGACCAGGAAGCGCTGGAGCAGCAGGAATCCGGCGACGACGGGCACGCTCACCACCAGGGAGGCGGCCATCACCTGGTTCCAGTAGACGTCGCTGAGGGTCGCGTAGCCCTGGAGGCCGACGGCCAGCGTGCGGGTCTCGTCGTCGGTGAGCACCGAGGCGAAGAGCACCTCGCCCCACGCCGTCATGAAGGCGTACACGGCGACGGCCACGATGCCGGGGAGCGCGGCCGGGACGACGACCCGCACCAGCGCCCGCACCGGCCCGCACCCGTCGACCAGGGCGGCCTCGTCCAGGTCGCGGGGGATGGAGTCGAAGTACCCGGCCAGCATCCAGATCGAGAACGGCAGCGAGAAGGTGAGGTAGGTGAGGATCAGCCCGCCGCGGCTGCCGTACAGGGCGATCCCGGTCGCGTTGCCGAGGTTCACGAAGATCAGGAACAGCGGCAGCAGGAACAGGATGCCCGGGAACATCTGGGTGGACAGCACCGTGACGGTGAACAGGCGGCGGCCGCGGAAGCGGTGGCGGCTGACCGCGTACCCGGCGAGGATCGCGACCAGGATCGAGCAGACGGTCGAACCACCCGCGACGATCAGCGAGTTGACGAGGTACCGGCCGAGCGGCACGGTGCGCCAGATGTCCGCGTACGGCCGGAGCGTCACGGTGCTGGGGATCCAGCGGAACGGGCCCTGCACGTCCTGGAGGGGTTTGAGCGAGCTGGAGACCATCACCAGGACCGGCGTGGCCGCGAAGACGGCCAGCGCGGCGAGCAGCACCCTGCGCAGCCACCGGAACGACGCGGGCGCCCCGATCATCGCGCGCTCCTTCGGCGTGCGGTGAGCAGCAGGTACACGGCCGTCACCAGCAGGAGGAAGAGCAGCAGGAGCACCGACATGGCGGAGCCCGCGCCGAAGTTCCAGGTGACGAACGAGGACTGGTAGACGTGCACGGAGACGAGGTCGGCGGCCTCGGGGGCGGACCGGCCGAACAGCAGGTAGGGCGTGTTGAAGTCGTTGAACGTCCACAGGAACAGCACGAGCACCAGGACGCGGTTGACCGGGCGCAGCGACGGCAGGGTGATCCGGCGGATCTGCTGCCGGATGCCGGCGCCGTCCAGGGCGGCCGCCTCGTACAGCTCGCGCGGGATGTTCTGGAGGCCGGCGGTGACGGTCAGGAACGCGAACGGCCAGCTGCGCCAGACGGCGACGGTGACCAGGGCGGCGAAGCTGTTGCCGCCGAGCAGCCAGAAGGGCTTGTCGTCGACGAGGTGGAGCTGGTCGTGGAGGACGTGGTTGAGCAGGCCGGTGTCGCGCTGGAACACGAACGACCAGGTGATGACGGCCGCGTACACCGGCAGCGCGTAGGGGAGCAGGAACAGGGCGCGCAGGAGTCCGCGGCCCCGGAAGGCGTCCTGGAGCAGGATCGCGGCGGTGGTGCCGATCAGCCAGGACAGGCCGACGGTCAGGACGGTGAAGGCGCAGGTGATCCCGAAGGAGTGGAGCAGCGCACGGCCGACGGGCGCGTTGATGTCGACGGTCGTGCGGTAGTTGGCGAGGCCGGTCCAGGGGGCGGCGGACCAGTCGCGGATGGTGAACTGCGTGAGCTGCTTGAGGCTCATCGCCGCGCCGACGACCATCGGTGCGAGGTGGACGAGCAGTTCGAGGAGCAGGGCGGGCAGGAGGAGGACGTAGGGCAGGGCGGCGCGGCGGCGGGCGCTGCGGTCGGGCGGGGCCGGACGGGCCGGTGGCGTGGTGGTCACGTCAGTGGGCCGGCATCTGCTGCTGGGCCTTGGCCAGTTCGGCCCTGACGGTGTCGTCGGTGGGGGGTTTGCCCGCGGCGGCGGCGCCCATGAGGTTCTTCACGGCGGTGCCGACCAGCGTCTCGAACTGGCTCTCGTCCGGGACCTGGGGGAGCGGGGCGGCGCTGGTCCTGAGCACGTCGGAGAGGGTCTTGAGCTCGGGGGTGGCGAAGGCCGGGTCGTTCTGGGCGTCCTTGACCGGCGGGATGGAGCCGTAGGCCCGGTTGAGCCGGATCTGTTCGTCCGTGCCGGTCATGAACGTCACGAACTTCAGCGCGCCGTCGGTGTTGTGGCTGCTGCGGAGGACGGCGAGGTTGATGCCGGCGGCCATGGAGGCGGTGGCGCGGTCCCCGGTGGCGCCGGCGGGCGCGGGCAGCGGGGCGACGGCGTAGTCCTCGGGTTTCATGCCGTGCGAGGCGAGGTTCGCGCCGGCGGACTGCCACATCAGCATCGCGGCCTTGCCGGTGGCGAAGTCGGTCACGGACTGGTTGTTGGCGTACTCGGCGTTGCCGGGCGCGGCGATCCGGTCGGTGCCGAGCAGCCCCACGTACCGTTTGACGGCGGCCACGGTCCCGGGGCCGTCGAAGGTCGGCTTTCCGGTGGCGTCGAAGAAGTCGGCGCCCTGCTGCTTGGCGAGGGTGAAGGCGTGGTGGACGTCCTCGGTGGGGCTGCCGCCTTCGAGGGCGAGGCCGTAGCGGTCGCCGGCGGTGAGCCGGTGCCCGTCGGCGATCAGATCCTCCCACGTCGTCGGGGGGTGGTCGATCCCGGCTTCGGCGAACAGCTTCCTGTTCCAGTACAGGCCGTAGGCCATGGAGTAGAGCGGGACGGCGGCGGGGTCCTTGCCCGCGGCTCCGGTGGAGGCGAGGGCGGAGGGCAGGAAGCGGTCCTTGCCGCCCGTCTTCTCCATCGCGGCGGCGTCGAAGGGCAGCAGGGCGCCGGTGGCCTGGAGCGAGGCGGACCAGGTGTTGCCGATGTTGAGGACGTCCGGCCCCTGGCCGGAGGTGGTCGCCGTGAGGATGCGGTTGAGCAGGTCCGACCACGGGACGACTTCGAGCTTCACCTTGATCCCGGTCTGCTGCTCGAACCTCTTCAGCTCCGGCTCCAGCACCTGGCGGTCGTTGTCCAGGCTCGTGCCCTGGTTGGACGCCCAGTAGGTGAGGGCGGCGGGGCCGGTGTCCGCGCCCTCGCCGCCTCCGCAGGCGGTGGCGGCGAGGGCCAGGACGGCGGCGAGCGAGGTGACCGCGGCGGTGCGGCGTGCGGGCATGATGGTGGTGCCCCTCTCGGACAGGGTCGGGCGGACGCGGTCGATTGCCTTGAGCGGCGAAGTACCCTGTACAGCGGCTTACTTCAAGGCGTGATTTAACGACCGGGGGAGCCGTCCGTCAAGCGAGGGGACGAGGAATGATGGAACCGGGACACAAGGGCGTGTCCGCGGCCGGGCGGGCCGGGAACACGGTGCGGGACCTGCGCCGGGGCAGCCGGTCGGCGGTGCTGCGGAGGCTGTACTTCGACGGGCCGCTCAGCCGTCAGGAACTGGGCGCGCTCACCGGCCTCAGCGCGGGCTCGGTCAGCAACGTGACCGGCGAACTGCTGGCGGACGGCCTGGTCGAGGAGTGCGGTTCGGTCGGCTCCGACGGCGGCCGCCCGCGCACCATGCTCCGGGTCGCCCCGGGCCGCGCCCGGCTGGTGGGCGTCGACGTGGGCGAGACCCAGGTCCGGGTCGCCCTGTTCGACCTGGCCCGCGCCGAACTCGCCGCCGCCGACCAGCCGTTGTCCGACCGGGGCCGGGACGTCGGCCGGGTGGCGGAGCTGATCCTCGCCGGGCTGGCCGACGTGCTCGACCGCACCGGCACGGCCGCGGAGCAGGTCCTCGGCGTCGGGATCGGCGTGCCCGGGATCGTCGAGCAGGGCGCCCCCGGCACGGACGGGCCGCACGTCGTCGTGCACAGCCAGACCCTGGGCTGGGACGCCGTCCCCCTCGGCCGCCTGCTGCGGGCCGGCACGGACCTGCCGCTGTTCGTCGACAACGGCGCCAAGACGCTCGGGCAGGCCGAGATGTGGTTCGGCGCGGGCCGCGGGGCCCGGCACGCGGTGGTGGCACTCCTCGGTTCGGGCGTGGGCGCCTGCGTCATCGCCGACGGCGCGCGTTTCCGGGGGGCCACGAGCAGTGCGGGGGAGTGGGGGCACACCAAGGTGCACGTCGGCGGACGCCGCTGCCGCTGCGGTGCCCGCGGCTGCCTGGAGGCCTACGTCGGGGCCGGGGCGCTGGTCGAGCGGTGGGGCGCCGCGGCGTCCCGCCGGGGCGAGAAGTCGGGCCTGGCCGCGTTGCTGGCCGCCGCCGAGGCCGGGGACCCGGGGGCGGTGGGGCTGCTCGACGAGGCCGCCGAGTACCTCGGGGCGGGGATCGCCGATCTCGTCAACCTGTTCAATCCGGAGCGGATCGTGATCGGCGGCTGGGCCGGCCTGCTGCTGGGCCCGCGGCTGCTGCCGGGCATCCGTGCCGCCGCCGGCGAGTACGCCCTGCGGTTCCCGTGGGAGCACACGCTGATCGTCCTCGGCACCCTGGGGCCGGAGGCGGTCACCCTGGGGGCCGCCACACTGCCGCTGTCGGACTTCCTGGATTCGGGCGGGCAGGCCCGGGCCGGTGCTCAGCTGACCGACACCACCGCATAGTTCACGGTGTGAGGAAAGTCTGGTCGGAGGGTTGACAGTGTACGACGGCGGCCCGGAGACTCCCCGTCAGGGATGTCGCCGGGCTCGGCCGGCCGACCGGGTGACACCCCGACCCCGCTCTCCGGCACCCCCCGATCGCGCGGCTCGGCGAGCCCGGCCCCGGGGCCCGGGCGCGCCCCCCCGCGCCCCCACCCCCCGTCTGGGGTGGGGCGCGCCCCCGGGGCCCTGGCCCGCGCCCCCCCCCCGCCGGAGCCCCCACCCACCTCACCGAGGGGCATGCCCATGAGGCGTTCTTCAGCACGCCGACGTACGGGACTGGCCATGGCACTGGGCCTGTTCGCGTTACTCGCACCGGCCGTCGCGCCATCGGCGCCGGGCGCCGCCCCCCCGGCCCGGGCCGCGGCGAGGGCGGGCGCGGGAGTGGGGGGCGCGCACTCGCGCGGGGGGGCGCGCGGGCGCGCCGGCTCCCCGCAGATAGA
>NZ_JBHWGV010000051.1:21316-23560 GCF_042732955.1 Kitasatospora sp. NPDC059747
GGGCCGCCGCGCCGGGCCCCGGGGCCCGGGCCGCCGCCGACTGCGGGACCGACAACGCCGCACGGGGCCGGCCGGCCACCGCCTCCTCCACGGAGAACGCGGGCACACCGGCGGCCGCGGCCGTGGACGGCGACCCCGGCACCCGCTGGTCGTCCGCCTTCAGCGACCCCCAGTGGCTCCAGGTCGACCTCGGCACCGTCCGCCAGGTGTGCCGCGTCGTCCTCGACTGGGAGACCGCGTACGGGCGTTCCTACCAGATCCAGGTCTCGGACGACGGTTCGACCTGGCGCACCGCGTACGCCACCGACCACGGGACGGGCGGCACCGAGACCCTCGCGGTCAACGGCACCGGCCGCTACGTGCGCATGAACGGGCTCGCCCGCGGCACCGCCTGGGGCTACTCGCTGTGGGAGTTCCAGGTCAACACCTCCGACGCGCCCCCCGTCCAGGGCGGTGGCGACCTCGGGCCCAACGTCCTGGTCTTCGACCCCTCGACGCCCGACATCCAGGCGACCGCGGACCGCGTCTTCAAGCAGCAGGAGTCCAACCAGTTCGGCACCGACCGCTACGCCCTCCTCTTCAAACCGGGCTCCTACGGCAACCTCAACCTCCAGCTCGGCTTCTACACGTCCGTCGCCGGCCTGGGACTGAAACCCGACGACACCTCGATCAACGGCGACGTCACGGTCGACGCCGGTTGGTTCAACGGCAACGCCACCCAGAACTTCTGGCGCTCCGCCGAGAACCTCGCCCTCACCCCGGCCAACGGCACCGACCGGTGGGCGGTGGCCCAGGCCGCGCCGTTCCGCCGCATGCACGTCCGCGGCGGCCTCAACCTCTCCCCGGCCGGGTACGGGTGGGCCAGCGGCGGCTACATCGCGGACAGCAGGATCGACGGCAGCGTCGGGAACTACTCGCAGCAGCAGTGGTACACCCGTGACAGCGCGATCGGCGGCTTCTCCAACGGCGTGTGGAACCAGGTCTTCTCCGGTGTCCAGGGCGCGCCGGCCCAGAGCTTCCCCAACCCGCCCTACACCACGCTGGACACCACGCCCGTCTCCCGCGAGAAGCCCTTCCTCTACCTCGACGGCGCGGACTACAAGGTGTTCGTCCCGGCCCTGCGCACCAATGCGCGTGGGGTCTCCTGGGACGGCGCCCTCCAGGGCGAGTCGCGGCCGCTGAACCACTTCTACGTCGTGAAGCCGGGAGCCACCGCCGCGACCGTCAACACGGCCCTGGCCCAAGGGCTCGACCTCCTCTTCACCCCGGGCGTGTACCACCTGGACCGGCCGATCGAGATCACCCGGCCCGACACGGTGGTGCTCGGCCTCGGACTGGCGACCCTCGTGCCCGACAACGGCGTGACCGCCGTCAAGGTGGCGGACGTCGACGGCGTGCGGCTGGCCGGACTCCTGGTCGACGCCGGGCCCGTCAACTCGCCCGTCCTCGTGCAGGTCGGTCCCGACGGCGCGGGCGCCGGCCACGCCGCCGACCCGACCACCCTCCAGGACGTGTTCGTCCGCGTCGGCGGCGCCGGCGCCGGAGCGGCCACGAGCGGCATCGTCGTCAACAGCGCCAACGTGATCGTCGACCACACCTGGATCTGGCGGGCCGACCACGGCACCGGCGTCGGCTGGGACACCAACCCCGCCGACTACGGCCTCGTGGTCCACGGCTCCGACGTGCTCGGCACCGGACTGTTCGTGGAGCACTTCAAGAAGTACGACGTCGAATGGTCCGGCGAACGCGGCCGCACGATCTTCTTCCAGAACGAGAAGGCCTACGACGCGCCCAACCAGGCCGCCATCCAGAACGGTTCGACCCTGGGCTTCGCCGCCTACAAGGTCGACGACGCGGTCGCCGTCCACGAGGGCTGGGGCCTCGGGAGCTACTGCTACTTCAACGTCGACCCGACCATCCGCATGGACCACGCCTTCGAGACGCCGACCCGGCCCGACGTCCGCTTCCACGACCTCCTGGTCGTCTCGCTCGGCGGCAAGGGCCAGTTCAACCACGTCGTCAACGACACCGGCGCCGCGACCACCGGCACCTCCACCACGCCGTCGACCGTCACGGCCTACCCGTAGGACCCTCCGCACCCGGCCCGGCCCCGGGTGGCCGGGCCGGGGGGGGCGGGGGGGGTTCGTGTCGGGGTGGGACCAGTCGGGGCCCCGCGGCGGGGGGGGGTTCCTGGGGGTGGGGGGGGGCGGGGCGCTGGTGGTGACGGTGGGGGGGGGGGGGTGG
>NZ_JBHWGV010000051.1:23570-63272 GCF_042732955.1 Kitasatospora sp. NPDC059747
CACACTCGAACTAACGAAACCGGCCGCGCCACCCCCGGGCACACCACCCCGGCGGAGCCCCCCCCGGCAAAACCCGAACGCCCCCCCCCCCCCGCGCCCCCCCGGGGGGGGGGCCCCCCCTGGCCCGGGGGCCACGGCACTAGAGTGACCCGCATGTCTGGTGGGGTGGGGTACGTCGTCAACGGCCGGTACCGGCTGGACCGGCTGATCGGCCGGGGTGGGATGGGCCGGGTGTGGGGTGGCCACGACGCCAACCTCGACCGGGTGGTCGCGGTCAAGGAGCTGATGCTCCCGGACGACCTGCCCGCCGACGAGCGCCGTGAGCTGGTGGAGCGGGCCCTGCGCGAGGCGCGCGTCGCGGCCCGGCTGCGGCACGACGGGGTCATCACGGTCCACGACGTCGTCACCGACGGCGGGATCCCGTGGATCGTCATGGAACTGATCCAGGGTTCGTCCCTGGCCGACGAGGTCCGCGAGCGCGGGGCCCTGGACTGGCGCAGGGTCGCGGAACTCGGCGCTGCCATGGCCGACGCGCTGGCCCACGCGCACGCCGCCGGCATCGTGCACCGCGACCTGAAGCCGGAGAACGTCCTGCTGTCCGGCAGCCGCGCCGTCATCGCCGACTTCGGCATCGCGCGCGTCCTCGACGCCACCACCCAGCTCACCCGCACCGGCGTTGCCATCGGCACGCCGCACTACATGGCGCCGGAGCAGTTGGAGGGCCGCGAGGCCACGCCCGCCAGCGACATGTGGTCGCTGGGCGCCACGCTGTACGCGCTCGTCGAAGGCCGCCGCCCGTTCGACGCGACGACGCTGACGGCGCTGTACGTCTCGATCCTCACCCAGCCGCCCGCTCCGCCCGAGAAGGCCGGCCCGCTGGCCGGGGTGCTCGACGCGCTGTTGAGCAAGGACCCGGCACTGCGCCCGGACGCGACGGCGACGGCCGACTCGCTGCGGAGGAGCCTTCAGGCGGTGGTGACGGTGCCGGTCGTCGTGCCGCCGGGTTACACCCCGACCGTTCGCGGGACGAGCTTCGATCGGCTCCCGTCCCCGAGTCCTGTGCTGCCTCCTCTTCCGCCTCCTCCTGGGCCGACGGTGTCGGCGCTGCGCCCGCTGTTCGTCTGCGAGCCGGGCCGGATCGTCGAGCGGGCCCAGCTGCAACCGGTCCTCGCCCGGGGCGTGCCGGCGCTGGCGGTGTGCCTGCACGGGCGGTCGTGGTCGTCGCTGGCGGTCCACGAGGCGGGGGCGCCGCCGCGGAGCCTGCCCGGGTTGGACGGAGGCGTGCTCCTGGCCGCCGACCACGACGCAACCACGCTGACGGTCCTGCGGCAGGCGGACCAGGAGCTCGTGGAGGCCGACCTGCGCGGCCGGGAACCCGTCCTCGGCCACCCGCTGGTGCTACAGCCGGAGTCGCCGAAGCAGTACATCACCGGCGCGGTCTTCGAACATCGAGGCAAGCGCGGAATGGCCCTGGCCGGCCCGGACCTGCAGCCCATCGCCCAGGTGGGATCGGGCCGCTGGCGAGCCATCGTGGGCGGCTTCCGCCCCTCGCACGTGCTCCCCGCCCCCAACCGCACCGTGATCGGCTGGCGGGCCGCGGCCGGCGCGGTGGCCTGGGACGGCTCCAGCGGCTGGGTCCGCCACACCTTCGGCAACCGCACCGACGTGACGGACGTGGCCCCGAGCACCTCCGGCAAGCTGGTCTCCCTGACCGGCCCGTCCGGCCTGGCCGTCCACGAGGCCGTCACCGGCGAGGAGATCGGCCGCCTGCCGGTAGAGGCGGCCGAGGGAGATCAGGCCCTCGTCGACGACTCCCACCGACGCCAGATCATCGTGACCCACATCGCAGAGACCGCCATCCGGATCTGGGACCTGACCCACCGGCAGATCATCACCGAACTCCCCGCCCTAGGCGAACCGGTCCTGGCCGCCCGTCTGATCCCAACCCCCACCGGCCCCGCCCTGGCCCTGGCCACCCCGTGGCGGGCCGGCGTACTGCCGCTGCCGCCACGGGCCTAGCCGGGGCGGGCTACGGCCACGGGTAGCCCACGTACCCGGGGTTGTACCCTCCGCAGAGCTCGGCGGTGGCACGGGGATCACCTGCGGTCAGTTGCGCTTCAAGGTGCCTGGCCTGGTCCGGCGGGTCGTCTGCGGAGATCGGGAGGGTCATCAGGAACTGGGCCCAGGGCAGGTCTGTCTCCTCCCGGCCAGGGGGATGCCTCAGGACGACGTCGATCCGATCGGGTTCCCCGCGGGAGGCCCAGACGGCTTCCAACTCGCAATCCCACCTGGCGAGCCAGTCCTCGCGTCGCCTCAGCCCCGCTTCAAGCAGCGTTGCAACGACCGCTGCCGGCCACTCCCAACTGCGGTCCTCCTCGGCACGCAGGACCTCGGCCTCGTACCGATTCGCGGCGAACCGAAACTCCGGCAGGTCGAAGCCCCGCTCGGCCGGGTCGCGCCAGCCTGCCCAGACGACATGGTCCTCGTCCCGCGTGACCGTCACGTACAGAGCGCTGCAGCACTGCTCCAAGCCGCACCCGGATCGAGCGAGCCGAACCTCGTGGGGCGTCGCAGTGGCATGCAACGGCCTGCCCCGGCCCAGGAGATACCGGGGGCCCGAACCCACGAAACGGGGGCCGCCTGACTTCGTGCTGCGGAGGGACAGGTCGGCCAGGAGGTCCCGGCCGCTGACGATCGGGCGGATCTCCAGGTAGCCCTCGCCGGGTGGTGGGCAGAGGATGCTCAGGCTGAGAGTGTCCGGTTCTATGGCCATCGGCCAAGGATCACGGAGCCGGCCGCAGCTGTCATGCGACTTTGCGTGGCTCCACTCAGGGCGGTGGTCGGCCGGCCGGGAAGGGCGGATCTCTATGACGTCATGTCACGCAGGTCGGGGCGGTTCCTGGGCAGTCCGAAGCCTGCCATCTGCTTCTCCTCGTAGGACAGGAAGCCGAGACTCCGGTAGAACGCATGGTTGCGCTCGCCTTCCGGTGACGACTCGTGGTCCGTGGAGAGGAGGAAGAACCGGCAGTGCGAGTAGCGTCGCATGAGGTGTTCGACCAAGGCCCGGCCTACACCCTGCCGGTGATGCGCAGGGTTGACCACGACGTCCTGGACATAACAGATGTGTTCGTCGTCGGAGACGGTCCGGGCCAGTCCGAGGAGCGTTCCTGAAGCGTTTCGCGCGGTGATGACGAGATGAGAGTTCCGCAGGCCGCGACAGAGCTTGTCGACGTCGGCGGTGTAGCCCTCCCAGCCGACCGAGGCGTAGAGGCCCAACATCTCATCAGGATCGAAAGTGGCTTCTTCCGTGACAAACACGCCAAACCCCCTGCGGCCGTGCCGCGTCTCCGTGCCGACGACGTCTCCCTGCATCTGACTCCACACTCGTCAGTCACGTCAAGATCGGTATCTGTCGGCCTCGACCGACAGGGCACGTCGCTCGGTTCGGGGTACGAACCCTGTTTCCGGCGGCTGCTCCCCGGCGGATTGGCGCTGTCACCACCGCTAATGCACCGATAAGATGACCGTAGGTGTGCCGGGAAGCCTGGTCGGCTCGGGGGACTACTGCGGCATTCGGGCGGCGGTGACCCCGTTCGTCGTGGTGGGGTTGTTTCCGTCGATGCACGTAGTCGGGATCGTTCTCGTCCTGGTGGTTCTGGGCACGGCCGTGGCCACCTTCGCCGGGCGCCTGCGGGTGCCCGCGCCGTCACTGCTCGTCCTGGCCGGTGTCGGGGTGGCCCTGGTGCCCGGCGTCCCCGCGCTGCACGTTCCGCCGCAGATCATCGGCATGGTGGTCCTGCCGCCGCTGCTGTACGCCTCCGCCGAGGAGCTGTCCCTGCGGGACCTGCGCACGGTGTGGCGCCCGGTCACGATCCTCTCCTTCGGCCTGGTCTTCGCCTCCGCCGCCGCCGTGGGCTTCGCGGCCGTCGCCGTCGCGGGCCTGCCGCCCGCGATGGCGTTCGTGCTGGGCGCCGTGCTGTCCAGCACCGACCCGGTGGCGGTCACCGCGCTCGGGCGCCGGCTGGCGCTGCCGGGACGGGTCCAGGTGCTGGTGCAGGCGGAGAGCCTGTTCAACGACGCGACCTCACTGGTGCTGTTCAAGGTGGCCGTCGGCATCGCGGTGGCCGTCGGCGCGGCGGTGAGCGTGCCGGCGGCGGGCGGGGAGTTCCTGGTGCTCGGCGGCGGCGGGAGTCTGGTGGGGGCCGCCGTCGCGGGCCTGGTGTGGCTCGTCCGGCGCCGCACTGTCGACCCGGTACTGGAGACCGTCATAGCGCTGGTCACCCCGTACGCCGCCTACGTCCTGGCCGAGTCCGTGCACACCTCCGGCGTCACCTCGGTCGTCGTCGCCGGCGTGCTGCTCGGCCGCTCGGGCCACCGGCTCACCGATGCCCACATCCGCCTCCAGCTGAACGCCGTCTACGCGGTGGTCGTCTTCCTGCTGGAGAGCGTCGTCTTCAGCATCGTCGGCCTCGAACTGCCCACCCTGGTGCGGGACCTGCCCGCGGGCACCGGCCTGTGGCCGCTCCAGGCGCTCGCCCTGGCCGCCGTGCTGATCGCGGTGCGCGTGCTCTCCACGCTGCCGCTGACCCGGGCGGTCAAGCCGACGCAGGGCCGCGGCCGGCTCTCGTGGCGGGTGGCCGGGGTGGTCACCTGGGCCGGCACCCGTGGGGTCATGCCGCTGGCCGCCGCTCTCTCGATCCCGCTCGTCACCGACGACGGCACGAAGCTCGCCGGACGCCCGCTGGTCCTGGTCCTCACCACCGCCGTCGTCGTCCTCACGCTGGTCGGCCAGGGCCTCACCCTGGCCGCCGTGGTCAACCGCTCCGGCCTCGCCCTCGAACCCGAGCACACCGTCCGCGAGGAGGACGACGCCCGCGACGCCCTCAACCGCACCGCCCTCGACCACGTCGAGAACCTCGCCGAGCTGGAAGCCCTGTCCGACACCGCCGTCGACCGCGTCCGCCGCGCCCTGACCGCCCGCCTCGACCGCACCCCCGAGGCCCCCGACGGCACCACCGCCGACGCCTCCTACCGCCAGCTGCGCCGCGAGGTCATCGCCGTCCAGAGCACCGAACTGCGCCGTCTCTACGACGAGCACCGCATCAGCGACACCACCCGCCGCCGCCTCCAGCACGACCTCGACCGCGAGGAGGCCGCCCTCGGCACGCCGTGACGCCGACGCGGACGACCGCCGTCCGACCGGATGACGGTTCCGGTGCTCCGGGGCGCTCCGTGATAGGACGTCGGGCGAGCGGCGTCGTCCGCCGTCACGTCCCTGCGGGTCCGCAGCGAGGGGGAGCCGCCAGCCATGAGGGCCGACAACCACCTGACGCGGATGGCGCGGATGGTGCGTTCGGCGAGGGAGCGGTACGCGGGATCGTGGGCCGAGGCGCTGTGGAAGCGGCTGGAGGCGGTCGACTTCATGAGCCAGGGGCTCCAGTTCGCCGCCACGCTCCTGCTCTGCTTCTTCCCGTTCATGATCGTGACGAACGCGCTGGCAGGCCGGTCGACGGTGACCGCCCTGGTGCGGCGCCTGGGCCTGGACCGGCAGGCGTCGGCCGACGTGAGCGACCTGTTCGCCCCGTCGGCCACCACGAGCAGCGCGGTCACGGGCACGGCGTCGGTGTTCTTCGTCCTGGGCGGCTTCGCCGCGGCGTCGGCGCTGCAGCAGCTGTACCAGCGGATCTTCGAGCTCCCTGGGCGGGGCGTGCGGGACGTGCTCCACCAGGTGCTGTCGCTGGCCGTGGTGATCGCGGGGGCGGCCCTGGCGGCGTGGACCGGGCCGGCACTGCACCGGGTGGGCGGGCCCGTGCTCCTCGGGGCCGTCGCGCTGGTGGCGGCCGCCCTGCTCTGGTGGGTGCTGATGCGGCTCCTCCTGGCGGGCCGGGTGCCGTGGCGGGACCTGCTGCCGTCCGCCGTCATCACCGCCGTCTGCTACCTGGGGATGCGGGTGGTGTTCTCGTTCACCGCCTCGGACACCGTCACGTCGAACACGGCGGAGTACGGGCCGATCGGGGTGGTCTTCTTCCTCATGTCCTGGCTGATCGCCCTCGGCGTGGTGATCATCCTGGGGGCGGTCACCGGGATCGTCTGGCGGGAACGGGGCCTGTCGCTCCGGGCGGCCCTGGGCAGGCGGCCCCGGCCGGGGAAGCCCGGCCGGGGCTGAGGGGGACGCCTCAGGACACGGGTGCGGGCTCGGGAGCCGCGGGCACGTCGTCGGCGGTCCTGCGGGTGAGTCGGCGGATCTGGGGTTCGAGGAGGACCGCCGCGCTGAGGAGGGTGCAGATCACGGCGCACGCCCACAGCGCGCCGGAGATGCCGAGCGCGTTCGAGACCGGGCCGGCCAGGGCGATGCCGAGCGGGGCGAGGGAGAGCGAGCCGAGGTGGTCGTAGGCGCAGACGCGGGAGAACATCTCGGCCGGGATCTCCTGCTGGAGCGCGACCATCCAGTTCACGCCGAAGACGGTGACGCCGACGCCGGAGAGGAACATCGCCGCGATCAGCACCGGCAGCGGTGCCGCGAGTGCCAGGGCGAGCGCGGGGACGCCGAACAGGAACACGCCCCAGTTGCCGACCAGCAGGATGCGGCGCGGCTGCCAGTGCACCATCAGCACGCCGGTGACGACCAGCCCGACCCCGTAGGCGGCCATCGCCAGCCCCCAGTCCGCGGCGCCGCCGAGCCGCTCCTCCGCGACGACCGGACCGTACACGGACTCGACCGCGCCGACGCAGGCCACCAGGACGGAGAACTGGAGGACGACCACCCAGAGCCACCGGCGGGAGGCGAACTCCCGCCAGCCGTCCCGCAGTTCGCTCAGCATGGTGGTGTCGGAGGCGGCGGGTGCGGCCTCGGCCTCCAGGAAGAAGCGCAGGGCGGCGGCGACCAGGAAGCAGACGGCGTCGAGGCCGAGCACCCAGCCGGGCCCGACGGCGGCGGTGAGCGCGCCGCCGAGGGCGGCCCCGCCGATCTGGCTGGCGTTCTGGCCCATCCGGAAGACCGAGAACGCCCGGGCGGCGTGGTCCGGCGGGACGCTCTGGAGGATCATGCCCTCGGCCGCGGGGGCGTAGAGCGCGAAGCCGGCGCCACCGGCCGCGGAGAGGACGAGCAGCTGCCAGAGCTGGGTGTGGCCGTTCAGCACGAGCGCGGCCAGGACGGCCTGGGAGAGGCCGCTGAACAGGTTGGCCGCGACCATGACGTGGTGGCGCGGCAGCCGGTCGGCGAGGGCGCCGCCGATCACCAGTAGCAGGACGGTCGGCAGCAGGCGGGCGGCCGTGACGTACCCGACCTCGGTGCCGGACCCGCCGTCGCCGAGCACGGCGAAGGCGGTGGCGATCGGCGCACCGGCGTTGCCGAGGCCACTGACCACGGTGGCGGCCGTCTGGATCCGGAAGTTGCGGCCCGCCCAGGCGAAGCGACGGGCGGGCGGGGGCGGGGGCTGGGGGGGGGGTTGGCTCGGCACCCAGCGACTATGGCCGAAGGTTCGTACAGGCGTCCATCGGGTTTAGCGCGGCCGTGCCTCGAACGGCGGGCCGGTCCGGCGGGCGGTGATGGGATGATGGGCCGGACGATTCGCGGGTGAGGGGTGGGGCATGGCTGGCAGGTTGCGGGTGCTGAGGCAGCAGAACCGGCTCAGCCTCGAAGCGCTGGCCGAACAGGTCGGGGTCACCAAGAGCTACCTCTCCAAGATCGAGCGCGGGCTCGGCGACCCGTCGATCTCGACGGCGCTCAAGCTCGCCCACGCGCTCAAGGTCGACGTCGGCCGGCTCTTCTCGGACGAGGTGGAGCCGGAGCTCGTCACCGTCGTCCGCGCCGGGGAGCGGACGCCGATCGCGAGCGGGACCGGCCCGGGCGCCCCGAACTACGAGGGCATCGCGACCGGGCTCAGCGGCAAGCGGATGGTGCCGTTCGTGATGTACCCGCCGCTCGACAACGCCGGATCGCCGTTCAAGTCGCACGCGGGGGAGGAGTTCTTCTTCGTCCACGCGGGCACGGCGGAGCTGGAGTTCCCCGAGCGGACCGTCCACCTCGGGCCCGGGGACAGCGTCTACTTCAACTCCGCTCTCCCGCACCGCTGTCGGAGCACCGGGCCGGAGCCCGCGCACATCCTCGTGGTGATCCACGACGACCCGGCCGGCCCCTCGGACCGGGTGCCGAGCCTGCCCTGACGCCCTCCCGGCCGTTTCGGACGGCTTGGTAGAGTGCCGCAGCCCGAAAGGTCGGGCACTGACGGCCGACGGCTCGGTGCGGCCGGAGTGACGAGGGGGACGATGTGAGGGACCTGGCGGCGGACGACCAGACCGTGCTGCTCGATGAACTCGTGGCCGGACTGCTCGACCCCGACGGCGATCTCGACGAGCTGGCCGCGATCGGGGCCCACCTCACCGGCACGCTCAGCGCCGACCTCGTCCCGCGCCTGGAGGCGCACCTGGAAACGGCCGTCGCCGCCCGGAACCAGTACGCCCGCTCCGTCCTCGCCGGCCTCCTCGCCGAGACGGCCGGCCGCTCGTCCCTGCCCGTGCTGCTGCGGGCCTGGTCCCGCGACCTGGGGGACGACCAGGACAGCCTGACGACGATGATCACCGTCCTCGCCCAGGACGATCCGTCCGCCGCGCGCCGCACCCTCCTGCCCTGGACGGAGAGCGCCGACGCCGACCTGCGCCGGGCGGCGCTCTGGCTGCTCGGCTTCGTCCCCGACCCGGCCGACGTCGCCGTCCTGGCCCGCGCGGCGCACGACCCGGACGAGCGGATCCGCAGCGTGGTCGCCGGCGCCCTCGGCAGCCACGGCACGGACCCGGCGGCCGTGGACCTGATGGTGGGCCTCCTGGCCGATCCCGCCGAGCAGGTGCGCATCTCCGCCCTCAGCTCGCTCGGCTACCGCCGCCAGCCGCGCACCCTGCCGGACATCTGCCGCCTCGTCAACGACGACAGCCCGAGCGTGCGGGCCTGGGTGGCCATCGCCCTGCGGCGCTTTCCCGCGACGGAGATCGGCGACGAGGCGGTGGCCGACGTCCTGGCCAGGCTGGAGCGGGACGCGGAGCCGCACGTCCGCGATCAGGCGATGGCCGCGCGGCAAGGGGCGGCCCGCCGGGGCCGGTGAACGCCCTTGCCCAGCTCGACCGTTCGCGACGGGCCCGGTGAACTGCCGTGCCCGGCTCCGCCGTTCGCGACGGGGCCGGGCGCGGCACTCGCCGGGTACTCAGACGGCCGCGGCCAGCAGCCGGGCCAGCTCCGCCGTCCCCGCCTCGTCGAGCGGGAGCAGCGGCTTGCGGGGCTCGCCGACGTCCAGGCCCCGCAGGGCCAATCCCGCCTTGACCGTCGTCGGCAGGCCGCCGCCGAGCAGGAACCGGAGCACCGGCAGCTGGCGGTAGTACACCTCACGGGCCCTGTCCAGGTCGCCCGCCTGCACCGCCCGGTACAGCTCCAGCGTGAGCTCCGGGATCACACAGGGTGCGGCCGTGCACCAGCCGGACGCGCCGGCGGCGAAGGCCGCCAGGGCGAGCGGGTTGGAGCCGTTGTAGAACGGCAGGGCGCCGTCGGAGAGTTGGGCGAGGCGGTGCATCCGCTGGATGTCGCCGCTGCTCTCCTTGACCATGGTGATGTTGTCGACCTCGGTGACGAGCCGGTGCAGGAGCTCCGGCGGGAGGTCGACGCCGGCCGTCGCCGGGTTGTTGTAGACCATCAGCGGGATGCCGACCGCGTCGGCGATGGTGGTGTAGTGGCGGGTGATCTCCCGTTCGTCCAGGCGCCAGTACGAGAGCGGCAGCACCATCACCACGTCGGCGCCGGCCTTCTCGGCGAACCGGGCGCGGCGGACGGCGCTGCGGGTGGTGAGGTCGGCGATGCCGACGACGGTCGGGACGCGTCCGGCGACGGCGGAGACGGACGCCTCGGCGGCGGCGTACCACTCGGCGTCGTCGAGGTAGGCGCTCTCGCCGGTGGAGCCGAGCGGGGCGATGGCGTGGCAGCCACCGGCGATCAACCGCTCGATGAGGGCTGCGAGTCGGACGAGGTCGAGGCTGTCGTCGGTGCGCGAGAACGGGGTCACCGGGTAGGCGATGATCCCTTCCAGGGTGGTCGCCATGTCAGAAGCCCTCCCGGGCGGTGAGCGCGTCGCCGTGGCCGGCGCGCAGGGCGCGGCGGGCGTAGTAGGCGAAGTTCGCCTGGCCGCGCTTGGGGGTGGACGTCCAGTCGTGGGCCTCCTGGGCGAGGAGTTCGGGGATCTCCTGGATCTTCCCGGCGGCGCTCGCCAACAGCTGGAGTTTCGCGGTCCGTTCGAAGAGCAGGGCGAGCGTGCACGCCTCCTCGACCGTCCCGGTGGCGACGAGCTGGCCGTGGTGGGCGAGCAGCAGGGCGCGCTTGTCGCCGAGGGCGGCGGAGATGATCTCGCCCTCCTCGTTGCCGACGGGGATGCCGGGCCACTTCTCCAGGAACGCGCAGTCGTCGTAGAGCGGGCACGCGTCCATGTGGGAGACGATCAGCGGGGTCTCCAGCATGGACAGCGCGGAGATGTGCAGCGGGTGGGTGTGGATGACGCAGTTGACGTCCGGGCGGGCGCGGTAGACCCAACTGTGGAACCGGTTGGCCGGGTTGGCCATCCCGTCGCCTTCGAGGACGTCGAGGTCCTCGTCGACGAGGAGGAGGTTGTCCTCGGTGATCTCGTCGAAGCCGAGCCCGAGGCGCTGCGTGTAGTAGGTGCCGGGGCGCTCGGCGCGGGCGGTGATCTGCCCGGCGAGGCCGGAGTCGTGCCCGGCGTCGAACAGGATGCGGCAGGTCAGCGCGAGCTTCTGGCGCACCGTCCAGCCGTTGTCGGGTATCGCGGTCGCCATGCGGCGCTGGGCGAGGTCCACCAGTTCGGACTTGCCCGCCTGGAACGTGTCGGCCATGGGGCCCGGCTCTCCTTCGATCCTCGGTGGTGCCGTGGTTGAGAACACATCGTTCACAGTAGGACACAAGGTGTCCTCCGTCCAGAGTCCGTCCAGAGTCCGTCCAAGGCGCCGTTCGGAATCCCGTGATGGAACGTCAACGGCCGGGAGCCGGTCCACTACCGTTCGGCGGGCGAAGGAGCTTGAGTCTCCAGCAGGGGGAGACGTGAAGGTGGGGGCATGGACGGCGACACGCTCTTCTCGATCGGTGACCTGGCCCGGCGCACCGGGCTGACGGTCAAGACCATCCGGTTCTACTCCGACTCCGGGATCGTGCCGCCGACGGACCGCAGCCCGGCCGGCTACCGGCTGTACGACGTCGGCGCACTCGCGCGCCTGGACCTCGTACGCACGCTTCGCGACCTGGGACTCGACCTCGCCGTCATCCGGCGAGTGCTGGACGACGAGGTCTCGGTGCCCGAGATCGCGGCCGCGCACGCCGACGCCCTGGAGGTGCAGATCCGCACCCTCCGGCTGCGGCGGGCGGTGCTGCGCGCGGTGGCCAAGCGGGGCTCCACCACCGAGGAAATGGATCTCATGCACAAGCTCGCAAAGCTCTCCGACGCCGAACGCCGGCGTCTCATCGGCGACTTCATCGACGACACGTTCGGCGGCCTGGACGCCAACGCCGAGTTCGTCGACATGATGCGCTCGGCCATGCCCGACCTGCCGGACGACCCCGAACCCGACCAGGTGGACGCCTGGGTGGAACTCGCCGAACTCGCCCAGGACCCGGACTTCCGCGCCGCCGTCCGCCGCATGGCGCAGTACCAGGCGGCCGAACGCGCCCAGGGCGACACCACCGGACTCCACCAGCAGCTCACGGAGACCGTGCGCGACGAGGTCGGCCGCGCGCTCGACGCCGGCACCGCCCCGTCCTCGCCTGAGGGCGGGCGCATCCTCGACACCCTGAGTGCCCGCTACGCGGAGACCTTCGACCGACCCGACGACGCCGACCTGCGCCGGTGGCTGCTGACCCGCCTGGAGGTCGCGGGCGACCCGCGGACGGAGCGCTACTGGCACCTGCTGGCCGTCATCAACGGCTGGCCGGTCCCGCCGAGCCTGGCCCCCGTGTTCGCGTGGCTCACGGAGGCCCTGCGCGCCGGGAGCCGGTGACGCGCAGGGCCGGGTCCTCGCGGCGAGCGGTCACGCCGCGGGGACTCCCCTTCTCCTACCGCTTGACGCGGTTCTGAGGTCGGTCGGGATGGAGTCGTCGCTGCGGGTGGCGCGCACCCCTGGCCGCCGGGGAGTGGCGGGTGCTAGACAATCACCATGCTGTTTCTGGGGGTCGCGCTGTTCGTTCTCGTGATGACGGTGCGGATGGTGAAGTACGTACTCGACCTGAACGCCGACTTCCGGCGAGTGCGCGGCGAGGGTGTCCGCCTGCAGGCCGAGGTGGTGGACTACGACAAGCGGGTGGGGGACCGGGCCGACGAGTTCTACCTGCGGCCCATCGTGCGGTACTACCTCAACGACCGCACCTACCAGGCCACGGTGGGAAACGCGTCCGGCAGCAATCCGCCGCCGCTGGGTTCGTTCACGACCGTCGTGGTCTCGCCCAAGACGCCCTACGCGCCGTACGACCCGTACCAGGGCATCGGCGGCGCGGTCGTGTTCGCCTTCGTGGCCCTGGCGGCATCGGTGGGGATGCTGTACTGGGCGATCGCGCGCCTCTGACCGCCGGGTGTGCGTCAGCGGGGCGCGGTAGCGCTCCGGCGCGCCCGGCCGGTGCTCCGTCAGGCCGGTGACCTGCACGGCGCAGGGCCTTACGCTCGCGGTGTGTCCGGGTCGAGGCGGGAGGAGGCCGTTGATGGACGCACCGGTCGCGGTCGGAGGGCCCTCGGCGTGGCAGGGGGCGGAGCTGGAGGAGCGCGACTGGGTGGTCCCGGTGGACCGGGTCGCGGAGCACCTGCGTCACGGGCCCGGATTCGCGGTCGTGCGCGGGCTCGACCTGGAGGCGCCGGCCGACGAGGACTGCGTCGAGGTGTGCCGCCGGATCCTGGCACAGGTGGGCGAGGTGCGCCCGGTGGACCTGGCCCTGCCCGGGCACAACCTGCTCACGGCGGGCAGGCAACGGGACGAGGCGGAGCTCGGGCCGCACACCGACCGCGGGATGTCCCCGCGGCCTGCGCGGCTGATGGCCCTGCTGTGTGTACGCCCGGCGGGCTCCGGCGGCGACTCGCTGCTGGTCAGCGGGCATGCCGTGCACGACGTCCTGCTCGGCTCCCGCCCGGAGGTGCTGCCGGCCCTTTACGGGGACTTCGACTTCGGCGACGGGCCGGGCTACGAGCGTGTCTACCCCGTGTTCCGGCGCAGTGCCGGCCGGCTGGAGGTGCAGTACAACCGGTACTGGATCACTCGCGGTCAGCAGGAGTGCGGCTCGCCGTTGACCAATCGTCAAGTGGAGGCCCTGGATGCCTTCGACGAGGTCGTCGCCGACCCGAGGATGGTCCTGCGCGTGCAGCTGGGGCGCGGTGACCTGTTGCTGGTGGACAACACGACCGTGCTGCACGGCAGGACCGCCTTCGTCGACCCGCCCCCGCCGCGGGCCGGGCGCTGCCTCGCGCGGGTGTGGGCCGACTGAGGGTCGATCCGGTGGGCGAACTGCCCCATGCAGGACCAACCGTCCGGTGGGCCGGCCCAGCCGCCCCAGGACGCCCCGGCGCAACCTCCGTTACCGGCCCTGCCCCTTCGGGCCGCCGCGCAGGCACGGCAACCGCGAGGGGTGGTCGAGGCCCGGCGGTGACGCCTGGAATGGCGGGGGGTGTGAGGAGTGCCTCTCCCTGGGCGCCGGCCACGTGGTCGACGCTCCCGGCGGCCGGAGAGGCACTCCCCGGCTCCGACGGCGGAGTCGGTGCCTCACGGGCGGCGCAGGAAGACGTCCTGGAGCGCGTTGGTGTCTCCCGGCACCAGGTTGCCGTCGTCGGCGTCGAAGATCACCGTGTCGCCGGTGGCGTCCACGGAGGGGCTGTAGGCGGCCGTGTCGCTCTGCCGGCCGTCGCGGGTGAGGCTGATCCGCTCGATCGTCCCGGTCCACAGGTCGCGGCGGAAGACGTCGGTGGCGTTGTTGGTGTCGCCGGGGACGAGGTTGTCGGCGCTGGAGTCGAAGTAGACCCAGCGGTCGTCGGCGGTCATGGCACCGCCGGAGGAGTCGGCGTCGGGGCTGGTGGTGCCGGGCAGGCCGGTGTCGACCTTGGTGGTCTTGCCGGTGGCGAGCTCGTGGACGTACACGTCGAGCCGGGTGCCGCCGTGGCCGGGCTGCCCCTGGCCGAAGGTCGCCAGGCTGTAGACGGCGTAGCGGCCGTCCCGGCTGACCCGGGCGTCGTAGGCGGCGCCGCCCAGGTGCCCGGCCTCGTCCACGCTGCCGGCGGCGGTCCTGCCGGTGTCGGCCTTCCAGACGTAGTAGGGGTAGTAGTGGGGCCCGCGCGCAAGCCCTGGGGACGCGGCGAGGGCAGGGGCGGCCGGGAGCAGGTTGCCCGCCCGGGAGCCGAAGCCGATGGTGGAGCCGTCCGCGCTGATCGTGGGGTTGAAGGAGTTGCTGTCGGCGGCCGCGCCGTTCGCGCCGAGGGTGACGAGGCGGCTGGTGTGGGTCCAGCGGTCGGTGACGTAGACGTTGTTCCGGCCGCGGGCGGCGGGGCCGGCGGCGAGGTCGCCGCGATTGGAGACGTAGGCGACGTAGCGGCCGTCGCGGCTGATCGAGGGGCTCTGGGCGTCGTACGGGGTCTGGTCGTCGGTGGTGGGCAGGCCGCCCGCGGTGACGAGTTCGGTGCGGCCGGTCCACCGGTCGCGCACGTAGACGTCGCTGCGGTGTTTCGACCCGCCGGGCAGCACGTTGGTGGCCGTGGTGCTGAACGCGACGTACCGGCCGTCACCGCTGATCGAGGCCTGGAAGGTCATGGCGTCGAGCTTGGCGCCGTCGTCGGCGACGCTGACCCGCTCGACGTGGCCGTTGCGCAGGTCCTTCACGTAGATCTCGGTGTTGTTCGGAGTGCCGCCCTGGGGCAGCAGGTTGGTGGCCGTGGACGAGAAGAGCGCGGAGCGGCCGTCGTCGCTCAGCCCGAGCGCGGTCGAGTAGCCGTCGAGCTGCTCGCCCTTGGCGCCTTCGCTGACGCGGGCGGTGTCGCCCTTGGGTGGGCGGGCCTCGGCGGACGGCGTCGCGGCGCCGACCGCGAGGGCGACCGCCAGGACGGCGGCGGCGCGCGCCGACCGGCGGCGGGTGCGGGCGGTGGTCATGGAACGTCCTCCCCTGATGACGGTGCCGGGCTCCGACACCCCCGCGGCCCGGCTCGGCAAGAGCCAAGCGCTGCGGCCGACTTGTGGTCAACGGCCGGGCCGGTGGTCGGCCGGAATTCCGGCCGAAACCTCCCCCTCCGGTACGACCCGGCCAGTCGTACCGGAGGGGGAGTGCCGCTACGGGCGCCCGACCACCGCGAGGTGGCGGGTGACCCAGGGCTGGGGGGGTGGAGGCTCCGGACCCCGACGATCAGGCCCGCGTCGTCGACGAACCGGGCGTAGCCGTTGCCCCCTCGCGCTGGTGTGGTTCAGGCCGAGCGAACGCGGACGACGAGGAACGGCGGCAGCCCGGCTCGCTTCGGCCGCCGTGCCGCGACGTGGGCGGTCGGCGTCGGCTCGGTGACGGCCTCCAGGGTGAAGCCGTGCCGGAGAGGCGCAGCCAAGTACGTGGCCAGGGTGCGGTGTTGATTGCCGGCCCGGCGGACGGCCCGGGGGTTGTCGGAGCGCCAGAACCCTTCGGCGAGGTAGTCGCCCACGACCCTGCGGGCGGTGCCGTCGGTGGCGGTCGTCCAGGAGGCGTGGGGTGCTACGAAGCAGGGGTGGGGGATGCTGAAGGCCAGCGTGCCCCGGGGTACCAGCACGCGCCGCACGGCCGCGAGCGCGGCGTCGAGGTCGGGCACGTGGCTCAGGGACAGTCCGGCGGTCATCCGGTCGACCGAGCCGTCGGCGACCGTGCCTAGCACGCAGCCGTCGTCGACGGCGTAGACCACCGTGCCGGGCCCGGGCGTTCCGGCGGCCCGCGCGTGTTCGATCAGCCGCGGGGACGGGTCGATGCCCGTGGCCGCGGCTCCGCGCGCGGCCAGCGCGCGGGTGATGATCCCCTCACCGCAGCCGAGGTCGAGGACGCGGAGGCCGCTCAACTCGTCGGGGAGGAGGGCCAGGAGAACGTCGCGGTTGAAGTCGTGGAGCGCGGAGCCGGCGCGGAGGAGCGCCGCGTACCAGTCGGCGATGGTGTCCCAGGATTCGTCAGTCATCAAAGCCCGGACGCTACCGGTACCTGCCGGGCACCTCCACCGGTTCTCCCTGCGCGGGGCGCCGGAGTCACTCCGACGGACAGCTCGATCCCCCCGGCCCCTGAAGGGGTCAGGGCTCGATCGGGTACCGGTTGTCCCGACTCCAGGCGAGGCGGGCCCGGAGGCCGTTGAGGTGTCCTTCGACGACGCGGGTGCCCTGGGGCCCTGTTCGATTAGGGGAGGGGGCGGCGCCGCCCGTAGAGATGCCAAGCCGTGGTCGTTGGAGACACCCGCGCCACCCGCGGCGATCTTCACTCGTCCGGTTGTATATAGCCGCGGGTGGCGCGGGCGAAGCCGCCGAAGGCCTTCCATGCGTCCGGCTCGAACGCCGGCTGCGGGCCGCTCTTGTCCTTGGAGTCGCGCACGTGGACGACGCCCGGAACCGTGACGTGCTCTTGGCCTGCCCGCGTCTCGTCAGTGCGGCGGCTGATGCCGCTTGCGTGACTGGAGGTAGCCCCCTCGTCGTCGAAGTTGCTGCTGTTGCGCCCGCTCGGCCTCTGTCTGGGCCTGGCGCCGGGCGTTGGCGCCCGGGGCCTCGGGGGTGGACGGGGTTTGGGGAATCCTCGGATCGCCGGGCCGCTGAGGAGGCGACGCGTCCCCGTCCCAGGTGCGTCCGTCGGGCTGCCACACGTCCTGAGGCGGCAGTGCGGCCGGCCCCCCGGCTCGGCCGCTGGTGATCCACCGGCGCAATGCGAAGCAGACGACGAGTGGCCAGAGCAGCACCGCGAGCAGCCACAGCATGAGGACCGTGGACCAGGACGACCCGTGCGTCAGGGAATCCGGCAGAACCGATGCCATCGTCATCAGCAGCACGAGCAGCGCGAACCAGGTGCCGGCGACCACGGCCGCCGCACGGAGACACCCCATGAGTCCCCCTTCGTGTCAGCGTCGGCATGTGAGCACCAGCGGTTGCAACTGATGTCCCACCGTTGCTTCTTACTCTTGAGACGGCAGCACGCACAACGCGTTTTGCGCGCTCGCGGACGGGGCGGCGGTGAGGCGCTTCGCCCTCGCACGCGGGAAGTCGACCGGCCCGACTTCCTGCGCACCAGGCGGGCGGGCGGACAGGACGGAAACGGTGAGCTTCATCGGGGTGTGACCGCTGACGGCCGAGACCGACCGGACGGCCTCACAGCGCCAGCATCGCCTCCGCCACCTCCTCGGCGGTCGCGTCGGGGAGCGCGGTCGCGGCTTCCTCCAGCACGAGCAGCCGCGCGCCGGGGATCTCGCGCGCGAGCGCCTCGCCGTTGCCGACCGGGAAGAACGGGTCGCGGCGGCCGTGCACCACCAGCGCCGGGACGGCGATCTCGCCGAGGCGCTCGCGCCAGCGCGGCGTGCAGTCGAGCCTGGCGAACACCATGCCCAGTTGGTTGGCCATCTGGACCGCGGGCGCCGTGCCCGGGGTGCGGTCGAAGATGCGCTCGGCCCTCGTGCGTGCCGCGCCGGGGTCGTCGCCGCGGATCTCGGCGCCGGCGGCGGCGTACTGCGCCACGGCGGCGCGGTCGGACCAGTCGGGCAGGGCGAGCGCGAACCGCCGCTCCCTCGTCGCCGGGTCGTGGTCGGGCAGGTCGTCGTCGACCGGGCCCGGGGCGACGGGCCGGGTCCCGACGAGGGTGAGCGCCGAGAACGCCTTCGGGTGGTCGAGCGCGGCGACCTGGGCGACCATCCCGCCGACGCCGATGCCCGCCAGGTGCGCCGGCCGGTCGTCGAGGCCGCGGGCGAGCGCGGCGGCGTCGGCGGCGAGGTCGCGCAGGGTGTACGCCGGCGCCTCGGGGTCGACGGTCGTGGACGTGCCGGAGTCGCGCAGGTCGTAGCGCACGACGTGACGTCCGCCGCGGGCGAGCGCGTGGCAGAGCGCGTCGGGCCAGGAGAGCATGGTCGTGCCGCCCACGAGCAGCACGAGCGGCGCCGCCGCGTCGCCGAAGTGCTCGACCCCGAGCGTCACGCCGTCGGGCGTGCGGAACGTGCGGACCGTCGAGTGCATCGTCAACCTCCGGTACGGATACGGGTACGGATACGGGTACGGGTACGGGTAAGGGAGCGCGGGCCACGCTACTCGCGCTTCGGTCCTGATTCAGACGGCCGACGCGATCGCCCGGGTGACGGCCGTGATCGCCGGGGTGGGGCGCCCGGGCAGGCGGGCCACGAGCACCCGGCGGACCTCGGCGGGCGCGCCGTCGACGCGCAGCAGGCTCACCCCGGGCGGCAGCAGCGGAGCGAGCCCGGACGGCACCGTCGTCACGCCGAAGCCGCCGGCGACCAGGCGGAGCTTCGTCAGCCAGTCGCGGGCGGCGTGGACGACGCGCGGCCGTCCCGGCAGGCCGGGCCAGACGCCGAGCAGCGGCTCGGAGCTCGACGACGGGGTGGCGATCCACCCGGCGTGGACCAGTTCGTCGACGTGGACCGTGCCGCGCCCGGCGAACTCCCCGGTCGACGGCACCGCCACCACGAGTTCGGTGTCCGCGACGGTCTCGACGTGCAGGCGCGGCGACTCCCCGTCCAAGGGGCGGTGGGGTGGGCGGGACGTGAGCACGGCGAGGTCCAGCGAGCCGGCGCGCAACGCCCGGACCAGGGCGGGCGTGGTGCCCTCGCTCGTGGTGACCGTGATCCGCGGGTCGGCCGCCGCGAGGTGGGTGAGGGCGGCGGGGAGGATCGCGGCGCCCGCGCTCAGGAACACCCCGAGCCGTACGAGTTCGGCCTGCGGGGCGGCGCCGGTGAGCTCGCGCTCGGCCGCCGCGAGCGAGGCCAGGACCGTGTGGGCGTGCCGCAGCAGGGTCAGGCCGGCGGGGGTGAGCCGCACCCCGTCCGGGCGGCGTTCGAACAGGGTGGTGCCCGCGCTGCGTTCGAGGGCGGCGGCCTGGCGGGAGACGGCCGACTGCGTGTAGCCGAGCCGCGTGGCCGCCGCGGTGAAGCTGCCGGACTCGGCGATCTGCCGCAGGACCCGCAGTCCCGTGCTGGAGATGTCCATGCGGCCTACGCATACCACGGATGCCGATTCTTCGCTTCCGGCATGCCAGCCCGGCTCCTAGGGTCGATCGCAGGAGCACGGACGAGTACGGACGGACACGGAGGTCATGACGTGCGAGCAGCAGTTCTCACGCGGTTCGGCGCACCGCTCACGGTGCGGGAGGTGCCCGACCCCGAGGCCGGCGGCGGCGAGGTGGTGGTCGAGGTCCTCGCCGCCTCCGTGGCGCCCTACGCGGCCGAGGTCTTCGACGGCAGGCGGAGGTACCCCCTCGTCCCGCCCGTCGTGCCCGGGATCGGCGGCATCGGGCGGATCGTCCACGTCGGCCCGGACGCCACCCGGCTGCGCGTCGGCGACCTGGTGTGGTGCGACTCGACGGTGCGCTCGCGGGACGACGCCCTGACGCCCGACATCACGCTCCAGGGTTGGAGTTCACGCGGCGAGGGCGGCGCGCGCCTCGCCCGCCACCTGCACGACGGCTCGTTCGCCGAGCTCATGCGGGTGCCGACGGAGAACGTCTACCCGCTGCCCGCCGCGGCGGGGGAGGACCCGGCCCGCTGGGCCGCGCTCGGCGTGCACGTCATCCCGTACGGCGGGCTGCTCGCCGGCGGCCTCGCGGCCGGCGAGACGCTGCTCGTCAGCGGAGCCACCGGCAACCTCGGCAGCAGCGCGGTCGCGGTCGCGCTCGCGATGGGAGCGGGCCGCGTGATCGCCCCGGGTCGCAACCGGGCCGTGCTCGCCCTGCTGGCCGACCGCTTCGGTCCGCGGCTGCGCCCGGTCCCGCTGACCGGGGACGAGACCGCCGACCGCGCGGCGATGTCGGCGGCGGCCGACGGCCCGATCGACCTGGTGCTCGACCTGCTCCCGCCGAGCGCCCCCAGTTCGGCGTCCCGGGCGGCGGCCATGACCGTGCGCGAGTACGGCCGCGTCGTCCTCATGGGCGGCGTCGGCATGCTCGGCGGCGAGGACCTCGCCCTCCCGTACCCGTGGATCATGCGCAACTCGGTGACCGTACGCGGGCAGTGGATGTACCCGCGCACGGCCAACATCGGCATCATCCGGCTCCTCACCTCGGGCACCCTGGACCTCGCCCCGGAGCGCGTCCGGTCGTTCACCCTCGGCGCCGTCAACGACGCCATCGCGTACGCCGCCGCCCACGGCGGCCCCTTCGACCGCACGAGCCTTGTGCCGTTGACTGCCTGACGTAGCGTCAGGATGTGGTTGTGGCCGGCGGCGGGGGCAGCGTGGGGAGGAGGTGGTGCTCACCCTCGGGCCCGAGGGTTTCGATCAGCTCCGCCCGCCACCGCTTCGCCCACTCGGGGTTGAGAGAGTGCAGCAGCGTGGCCCGGTGCTTCCACTTGGCCGCCAGATGCTTCTCTCCGGTCAGGCCTCGTTTATTCGTCCAGTGGAGGGCGAGGGATGCGGTGGCATCGGCGTACGCCCAGTACAGCAGCTCGTCGGGATCGCGGGTGGTCCGCGAGAAGCAGATCACTCCTCGTTCGAGGGCGAGGTACTGCAGCGTGCCGTCGCCGCAGACGAGGATGAACGGGCGGGCGCCGTCATGGTTCTCGAACGTCGGCTCACCCTTCAGTCCGATGGCGGCGCCGAGTCGCGCGATCTCGGCCTCCAGGTGCCGCCGCATCCGTGCTGCCCTGACCGTGGTCATCGTCCTCACCGTGTCGCTGCCGCCCGTGCCCGGGGCGGAGCGAAGTCTGGGCCGTCTCCGGCGCGTTCCCGACTCGCCGATCGCGATATCGGCCGGGCGCGCCGAGCATAGCCGATTCTCGTCGATCTGACGATAATTCCCCTGGGTGCTTCGCTGCGATGGGGACCGTGTTCGATGCCTCTCGTGACGATGCTGTCGCAAATCCGCCAGCCGACAGCCGGCTTCCGCTGGTGGAATACCGGTCATGACTTCACAGCGCGACAGTGCAGAGCTGTTCCACACCCTCCACACCCCCGCCGCACCGCTGGCCCTGGCCAACGCCTGGGACGCCGCCAGCGCGCGCCTGGTCGAGGCGGCGGGGGCCCGGGCCGTCGCCACCACGAGTGCCGGTGTCGCCTGGGGGCTCGGGGCCGCGGACGGCAACCGGCTCGACCGGGACCAGGCCATCGCGTTGATCGGCCGGGTGGTGGACGCGGTGTCCGTCCCGGTCACCGCCGACATCGAGAGCGGGTTCGGCGTCACCCCCGCCGAGGTCGCTGACACGGTCGCCCGGGTCATCGACGTCGGGGCCGTCGGGATCAACATCGAGGACGGATTCCCGGTCGGCGGCTCGGTGCTGCGGCCGGTCGCCGACCAGTGCGAGCGGCTCGCCGCCGCGCGCGCCGCGGCCGACGAGGCCGGCGTCCGGCTCTACGTCAACGCCCGGGTCGACACCTACCTCTTCGGCGCCGGTCCGGAGGAAACCCGCCTCCAGGAGACCCTCGACCGCGCCCGCGCCTACCTCGACGCCGGGGCCAGCGGCATCTTCGTACCCGGCGTCACCGGCGTCGACGTGGTCGCCGCGCTCGCCGCCGGAATCCCGGCCCCGCTGAACATCCTGGCCGGCCCCGGCGCCCCGTCCGTCGCGGAGCTCTCGAAGCTGGGCGTCGCCCGGGTCAGCCTCGGCTCCGCGGTCGCCGAGGCGGCGTACGCGGTCGTCCGGCGCGTGGCGGCGGAGCTGGCCGCCACCGGCACCTATACGGGCCTGACGGACGCCGTCGACTACGGCGAGTTCAACGCCCTGATGCGCGACTGACGGGACGTCACGGTGTGCTTACCGCCCGTGACGCCGGGCAGTATCCTGGCGCACGCACCGGAGGCCCACCTGACGGAGGACGCATGCCGCACGACGAGGACCGGACGACCGAGGACGGGGCACCGACGGCGGCGGAGGAGAGCCTGCGCCGCTCGGCCGCCTTCCTGATCGACGAGGCCCTCGGCTTCGTCTTCCCCGCCGCCCTGCGCGCCGCCGCCGAGACCGGGGTGGCCGACGCCCTCGCGGACGGCCCGGCCACCGCCGCCGAACTCGCCGCCGCCACCGGCACCGACGCCCGCAACCTGTACCGGGTGCTGCGCCTGCTCGCCACCCGGGACGTCGTCGCCGAGGACGAGCACGGCCGCTTCACGCTGACCGAAACCGGGCAGGCGCTGCGCAGCGACGTCCCGTACTCCGCGCGCAGCGCGGTGCGGATGCTCACCGACCGCACCTTCTGGCTGCCCGCGGAGCGGATGGTGCACTGCCTCACCGAGGGCACCACGGCCTTCGACGCGGTCTTCGGCAAGCCGTTCTTCGACCACTTCGCCGGGGACGCGGAGACCGCCGCCGTCTTCCACGTCGGCATGGCGGCGATGTCCGACCCGGAGAACGCCGCCATCGCGGCCGCCTGCGAACTCCCGGACAGCGGAACGGTGGTGGACGTCGGCGGCGGCCACGGCGGCCTGCTGCTGGAGGTGCTGCGCCGCAACCCCGGCCTGGAGGGCGTCCTCTACGACCGGGCGCACGTCCTGGCCGGAAACCGGCTGGACGGCGACAAGGAGATCACGGGCCGCTGGACCACGGCGGAGGGCGACTTCTTCAGCGCCGTGCCCACCGGCGACGTCCTCCTCCTCAAGCGGATCACCCACGACTGGGACGACGACGAGTGCGTCACCCTGCTCGGCCACTGCCGCCGGGCGCTGCGCCCCGGCGGCCGGCTCCTCGTCCTGGACGCCGTCGTCCCCCGGGGCAACGCGCCCCACCAGGCGAAGAGCCTGGACCTGATGATGATGATCTCCCTCACGGGCCGCGAGCGCACCGAGGCGGACTTCGCGGAGCTCTTCGACCGGTCCGGCCTGCGCCTGTCCCGGATCCTCTCCACCCCGACGGTGCTGTCCGTGGTCGAGGCCGTCCCGGTGTGATGCCGCTGCAGGCGGGTGTTCCGGCAAGTGGCATGCCCGTCCGTTGTGGGCTTCGAGCCTGTCCGGGTGACTCCAGGGCGCTGCCGCCGCGGCGGCGGCCGACGCTTCCGCTACGAACGAGGGGCACTGTCCCACCGGAGAGAGGAAGCTCCCACCGTGGCCGCACCCACCACTTTCGACCGGACCGCGACCGGTTACAGCCTCGCCCACGCCTACTGCCTGGCCAGAGCCGCGGCCCTCGCCTACCAGGACGACACCGCCATCGACCGGCAGGCCCGGGACTGGGGCTTCGACACGGTGCGCCACCACGAGACCCGGTTCACTCCGCCGTTCCCGCTGCAGGACACCCAGGCGTACACCATGGCGAGCGACCGGATGATCGTCATCGCCTTCCGCGGCACCGAACCCAAGGAGATCCGCGACTGGCTCACCGACTCCAGCACCCCACCCTGGCCCGGGCCCGGCGGCACCGGCTACGTCCACTTCGGCTTCGCCGAGGCCCTCGAATCGGTCTTCCCCGACGTCCGCAAGGCCATCGGCGAGCTGCGCACCGACGACCAGAGCATCTGGTTCACCGGTCACAGCCTCGGCGGCGCCCTGGCGATGCTCGCCGCCGCCCGCCTCACCCTGGAGGACCCGCGGCTGACCGCCGACGGCGTGGTCACCTTCGGCCAGCCCCGCACGTGCGACCGCATGCTCTCCGCGGCGTACAACAAGGCGCTCAAGGGCCGCAGTTACCGCTTCGTCAACAACAACGACATCGTCCCCCAGCTCCCGCCCGAGCCGGCCTTCACCCACACCGACGCCCTGCGCTTCATCGATTCCACCGGCACCATTCACGAGGGCGCCAGCAGCCTCCTTTCGGGCATCGCCAACCGTGCCAGGGGCCTGACATCCGCGGCCTTCGAGCCTACGGGCGAGGGCGTGCGCGACCACCTGATGCGCAACTACCTGGCGGCACTGGAGAAGAACCTGTGAGTTCACGGCCCGGGCCGCCCTCGCACTGCTGACCGGCCGTCCGCCGCCGACAGCCGTGCGCACCCCGCGGCGGGTGTCGGCGGCGCGGGGCAGCGGGGCGGCCCTCACACCCGCGTTCTGCCGGGCGACCCGGGGGGCGAGGACCACGCCGCGCTGACGCGCTTGTGCGAGCCCGCGTCGGACGGTGCCGTGCCTGTGTGGCGACGTTCTCCGTCGGTGCCCCGGGCGACGCTACTGCGCGGGGACCCAGTCCGGGAGGGTCGGCAGGACCGTCTCGGCGACCCGGCGCAGGTCGGCGTCGTCGGGGGTGCCGCCGTCCTGCCGGAAGAGGGAGAACTGGTAGGCCTTGCCGGTGGAGTCCTTGGGGTTCGTCGCGACGGTCAGGTTCCGGGTGAGGGGGCCTTGCTTGTCCTTGCCGCCGAAGAGCGCGAGCGCGTGGCCGGAGGAGGCCACCGCGGGGTGCCCGAGGACGGTGACGCGCTCGGTGTTCGGACTGTCGCCCAGGGACGAGACGGCCCACGGGGCGTCGCTGACGGCGACGACGTAGTGCTCCAGGCGCACCTCCGCGATCGCGAGTCCGTCCGAGAGTCCGGGCGCGGCGTTCGACACGTGGTCGTTCGGGGTGCCGAGCAGGGCCGGCAGGTCGGGGCGGTTGAGGGCGGCGCACAGGGCCGCGTACTCGGGCGGGCCGGCGGGCCCGGGCCCGCTGCAGACCGCCTGCGTCCGGTGCGGCTTGAGGACGCCCGTCGCCCAGAGACCGGCCGTGGTGACGGTGGCCAGCAGGACGACGCCGCATATGACCAGCAGGACGCGGGTCATCTTGTCGGGGCCGCTGCTGTTCTCGGTCGTGGCCTCGGTCTCGGTGGCCTGGGTCTCGGTCGTGGCCTCGGCCTCGGTCTTGGTACCGGTTTCCATCGGTGGGTCCCCTTTCCCGGGAAGCTCGTTCTCGACCGCTCGGGGGCCCGCGAACGGAGATGATCTTACGTCCCCGCCCTCGCGCGCACCGACGACTGCGCTGGTCAGCCTGCCTGATCAGGGGATCGACGCCCGCCCGACGCCCGCCCGACGCCCGCCCGACGGCCGCACGGGGCACACGACAGGGCGCACTGTAGCGCTCCGCACCGGCAGCCGTGCAACGGGTCGTCAACAGAATCCGCGGTTCCCCTCCCCCGCCGGCCGTCTGCGGTCGATCATGCAGGAGTGCCGAACGACGACGACCTGCCCACGCCGCCCCCACCCACCACCTGGCCCGACCGCCACGCACGGCACATCGTCCGCTGCGCACGCGAGTTGTCCCTTTGGGGATACGACTGGGCCGAGGGGATCCCCGACGCGCAGGACATCGCGATCCTGCTGCGCCGGACTGCGGCGGAGGCCCGCAGTTCGCAGGTCAGCCGGTCGATGACCGAGGCAGGAGCGCTGCTCGGCGTGGCGGCGGCCGCGGCGGAAGCGGCCGCGCGGTGGGACCGGCCGGTGTGCGCCGCGTCCGTCCCCCTGTCCGCCTGGCACCTGCGCCGAGCCGCGGCGAACCTGGTGGCGGCGCGGGGGGTGTTGGCGGCCGGTGCGGCATCAAGCGGCCCGACGTTCCTGCCGCCGCAGCGCGTGGCGCCGTGTGATGGCCCGGTGCCGGGGCCGCGACCGAGCCGATGATCGGCGGTCAACCTCCGGGCGCACCACCGTTGTCACCCGGGCGGGTGACGACCGGGGCGGTGCGCAGCCGGTGGGTGCGGTGGACGGCCCCGTGCCGGAACTCCGGGTCCCCGGCCGGCCGGCGGCAGATGTAGCACGGCCCGGCCCGGGGCCGCTGTGCGTACGCCCGGGTCGTCGAACCCGACCCGCTTCACGGCGTCATGCCGGCCTCCGGTGCGGCGACGGCGGAAGGTCCAGGGTGCCCCGCCCCGATCAGGTCGAGGACCTCGGCGGTGGGGCGCACGTCGGCGAAGGACCGGTACAGGGTCAGCAAGGTGGCGTTGTGGACCTCATCGCTGCCGGTCGCCGTTCCGTCGGCCACCACGACCACGCGCAGGCCGAGGGTGAACGCGTCGCGCGCCGACCCGGCCACGCACACGTCGGTCACGACCCCGCACACCAACACGGTGTCGATGCCCCGCTCGGCCAGCAGACCGGGCAGCGGGCAGAAGCCGGGGAAGAAGGCGCTGATCGCGTCCTTCTCGACGATCAGGTCGCGTTCCTCGTCCACCGTGAACTCGGGCCGCAGGCGCCCGGCGAGCGGGCCGCTGCCCCTGGAGGTCCGGTAGAGCTCGGCGACCCGGGGCCCGTAGAACTCCTCGCGGGCCGCCGTCGGCCCACCCGCCCCCGGCAGCACCCAGGCCACGAGGCCGCCGGCTCGCCGCAGGGCGTCCGCCAGGGCCTGGATCTGCGGGACGACGCCGCGGGCGTACGGCCCGTCGAAGAACGGCACCATGTCGATCACCACCAGGGCGGTGCGGACCGGATCGAGCCGGGTGTAGGCGTGCCGGCTGCCGCGGCGCTCCTCCTGGCGCGCGTACTCCCGCTCCGGGATCGACCAGGCGTGCAGGCGGACGGCGGCGCCGGGGGCGTCGGGGACATCGGCGGGCAGGCTCAAGGCGGGGCTCCTTCGGGCCGGTGGGCTGTGATGCGGGGCAGGAGCTGTCATGGTCGGTGCGCCGATCCTGGCAGTGTCCGGGCCCGCGCGCCGGAAGGTCGGCGGAGTTGTCATCACTTCGAGTTGGCTCGGCGTCCTGACCACGGATGGGCATGCGGTGGTGAAGGACGGTGGTCTGGCGGGGGGTTGGGTGGATGAGACGAACGGTGTGAAGCGGCTGCGTTTGTCGGGGAACTGGATCGGGGTGGTGTTCAACGACGGTACGGCGTGGGTGAAGGAGGGGGATCTGTACGCGGCGTGGACGCCGGAGACGAACAACGTCGCGGATCTCCGGCTCGACCGTGCCGCCGGCCCAGCACTCGACGAGTGACCGCGGCCGGCCCCGGCGCATTTCGCGGGATTGTTCCGCCGATTTAAACATTCGCGGCGGTATTCAAATTTCCGGTCGCCCTTTCTACTCTCCGGATATGGCGAACGGCGTTTTCCACACCGCGTACGGCATCGAGATCAACCTGACCCTGCCCGACTTCGGACATCCCGACCGGCCCGGCCTGCTGGCGGAGATCACCGCTCCGATCGACCGGCGCGAGCGCGAGTTGCTGGAGTGCCTTGAGCACCACCGCGACGGCTATTGCCAGGCCGAGGAGGACGATCGTGCTCCCTGGATGACGATCCGCCGGAGAACCGTCGGCGGCCGTACTGTGTGGGTGGCCGCCCACCTTCCGGTGCGTCACATTCCCACCGCCGAGGAGAGCGCGAAGCAGGACGCGATGAAGGAACGCATCGCGCGCGCGGCGGAGCGTCACGGCCTGCGCGCGGAGGTCGAGGCGCGGGCGGCCGACGGCCGGATCCGCACCGACGTCCTCGTCACCGGCGAGTCGGGCCTGCGGATCGGCTGGGAGGCCCAGTACGCGCCCATCAGCGCCGAGACGGTGCGCCGGCGCTCCCGCAGGGCCGCGGAGCACGGGATCGTCCCGCTGTGGGTGACCGACACCGATCGGTCCGCCGCCGTCGAGCGGGCACCGTGGGCCCGGGTCGACAACTTCGGCTGGCGGGAGATCGCCTCCTCGCTCGCGATGGTGGTCCGCGCGGGGGTGCGGCACCTGCAGCAGTGGAAGTGCCTGCCGAGCAGCGAGCGGCCCTGCCCGGTCAACGGGAGCTTCTGCAACCGGTTCCACACCGGGTGGTACCTGCCGGCGCTGTGCCTGCCGGCCAAGCCGCCCACCGAGGTCGACGAGCTCGTCGTGGCCAGCGCCGACGGCGAGTTCGTGCCGATGCGGGTGCCGAGCCAGAGCGACCCGCGTTCCGTCTCACGGATGTGGGTGCCCGCGGCCGACCGGGACCGGTGGCACGAGGCCTTCGGTCCGGATGCCGAGGAGGAAGGCGCCCTCGATCAGCCGGCCCCCGACGCCGGGATCACCTACACCCGCCAGGAGCTCGACCCGACCTGCCGCTACGGGGAGGAGACCTTCACCTTCGACGACCCCCGCCCCCGGCACGGGAACTCCGCGGGCGCCGGCCTGCACACGCTCGACGAGGTACCCGAGAGACTGTTCAGAGTGCCCCGCCAGGAGCGCAGGCTCGTCGTGACCGAGCCCCAGCGCGAAGCCGCCGCCGTCGCGCACGGCTGCGAGGCGTGGCAGGTCGGTCCGTGCGCCGGGTGCGGGTCGCCGATCCACCGCTACGGCGCCCGCGGCGTCCACGCGTGCGTGGGGTGCCGCACGCGCGTGGCGGGGCGGTGACGGCCGGGGCCGCGCCGACGCCCCGCCACCGCACGCCCGGGGCGCGCCGCACCGAACGCGCGCCGCCGCCGGCCCCCAACGCGCCGTGGAACGGGGGCGAACCGGCCCGGTCGGCGACCTGCTACGTGCAGGTGGTGTGCGGGCCGATGACGCCGGTGGTGAACCGGATGGGCTTCCCGCTCTCCCGAGGCGTCCCCTCGACCGAGCACGGGCGGTGAGTGCACGCTCCGGCCGCGCGGCCGGCCGGTTGCCGGGCCGTCACCCGACCCGGCTCGCCTCCGCCGGTGCCAGCAGACGGCGCGGGGCGGTCGGGGTGTGGCCGAGGTGGCGGCGGAGCGTGCGGGTGAGGTGAGCCTGGTCGGCGCCGCACTCGCGGTCACCGCGGCCACCCTGCCCACCCAGCCCCTCGGTGCACTCGGCCGGCCGGCCACCTGGCAGTCCGACGCGACGGCCGACACCGTCCGGGACGTCCTGCGCCGGATCCCGGACGGCGCCCGGGTCGCCGCCGCGAACGGGCTCGCCCCCCAACTGACCGCCCGCGCCGAGGTCTACCTCTTCCCCCGCTACCTCGGCGGGCCCGGTGTGAGGCCCGAGTGGGTCGCCGCGTACGACCGGCCGCAGGACGGACTCTTCCCCGCGCGGCAGGAGGCCGAAGCCGTTCGCGCGCTCGCCTCCGCCGGGTACGCCCCGGTCCGCAGCGGCGGCGGCATCACCGTCTACCGCCTTGGTGGGGAGGGGGTGTGAAGGAGTGTGATGATCCGTCAATCAGAGCCTTCTCGCCGCCCTTTGAAGATCATGAACATGTTATGTTCTCTGGCGCCAAGATCATCTGACTTGGCGTTACACGGTTCATTGAGGAGAAACTGTGTCTTTCGCAGCACGGGGGAAGCGCACCATGGCAGCGGTCGGCCTCGCGGTCGCGGTCGCCATCGGCGGCGCTACGCTGGCCACGCCTGCCTACGCCGACGACGTCTACGGCCACTGCACCGGGGACGGTGTCCGCCTCCGCTCCGACCCGAGCACCTCGGGCGCGATCCTCGGCCTCTGCTACACCGGCCAGCGCCTGGCGCACCGCGACGTGTCCGGTGACGGCCAGTGGGACCTGGTCTACGACGTCGACAGCGGCGTCACCGGTTGGATGTCGCACGGCTACTTCAGCTGGTGACACGTCCCGCCGAGGGACCGATGATGATGTAGGGAGAGGCCGCCCCGCCCCGTGTGGCAGGGCGGCCTCGCCGTGTCCCTCCCACCCGCGGGCTCGTTGCCGTAGCAGAGTTGATGCCTGCGGCCGTCGAGCGAATCGGGAGTTGGCGGGAGATGGAACCGGCCCCGAGCATGACCGTTCCAGGAGTGCCGGTCGCGGAGGGCCCGACCGCCGGACCCGTCCGCCGCCGCCTCAAGGCGCTGGACGCGTTTCGCGGCACCCTCGTCGTGCTGCGCATCCTCATCGGCAGCCAGGTGGCGGAGATCGCGGCTCCCGCCCTGCTGCACGCGAAGGGCTTCGGGTTGACGGTCGCCGACCTGGTCGCTCCCGGGTTCCTGTTCATCCTGGGCATGGCGGTGCCGGTGTCCATGTCGGCCCTGCTCCGCCCCTCGGACCCGAGGGGGCCGGGTGGACGGCGGTTCCTGCCGCGCATCGTTCGCCGAACCGTCCTGCTGTACGCGATCGGCATGTTCCTCAACGCGTTTCCGTTCCTGCGGGAGGTGCTGGAGCACCTGCGGTTCGTCGGTGTGCTGCAGCGACTGGCCGTCGTGTACCTCGCGGTGTCGCTGCTGTACGTCACGTGCGCCTGGTCGGTGCGGCCCGCCGCCGGCCCGGAGGTCATCGGGGGTGCGCACCGCCCCGTGGTGCGGGTCCTGGCCCGCGGGTTCCTGTTGGGCGGGTTCCCCGTCGTGTGCGTCGCCGTCTGGATCGTGGCGACGTACACCTTCCACAACCCTTGGTCCGGATGCGCCGACGTCCGCGCACTGACGCCGGACTGTTCGCTGGAGGCCTACGTCGACACGGGTCTGTGGGGCGTCGAGCACAACTTCGACGGCGGCAGGTTCGACCCGGAGGGCCTCGTGTCGACGCTGGTGGCCGTGGTCAACTGCTGGGCGGGCCTGGTCGTCGGCATGGACATCGTCCGGAACAAGCGGCGCTACGACACGGTCGGTGGCGTGCGCGGGCGGGTGTCCCTGCTGACCGTCGTCGGGGTGGCGTGCGTCGGGGCCGGCCTCGCACTGGGTCCGGTCATCCCGATCGGCAAGCAGTTGTGGACCCCGTCGTACGCCCTCGTGACCATCGGCATCATGACCGCCGGCTTCGGCCTGGTGCTGTTGGCGTTCGACGGCGGGCTGTGGCCCTCGCCGGACAGCCCGCACACGTCGGCCGCGCCGGCCGCGTCGGCCGCGCCGGCCGCGTCGGCCGCGTCGGCCGCGTCGGCCGCGCGGAGCACCGCCGCCGTCCGTCGCGGACTCGCGCCCGTGGGCGACACATTGGTGGCCCTCGGCCGCAATCCGCTGTTCTTCTACGTCCTTTCCGAACTCGTCACGGACACACTGGACTACCTCCCACTCCGGTACCACGGCGAGGAGGGGACGGTGTGGAGCGTCCTCCCCGAAGCCGGCCTCGCCCCGTGGATGCCCGCACCGCTGGCGAGCGTCGTGTGGGCGGTGCTGTGGCTGCTGCTGTTCTACGTGCCGCTCGCGCGGCTGCTCTCGTCCCGCGGCTGGTACCTCCGGGTGTGAGGGCGCTCCGGTTGGAGGTTCGCGTGTTGCTGACCCCGGTGCAGGTACCTCCGGGTGTGAGGGCGCTCCGGCGGGCTACACCGGTGCCGGGACCGCCCGCGCTTCCGTCTGCGCCCTCGGGTGGTTCTTCTGCCACTGCGGGCCGGCGCCGAGTGCCGCGCTGACCAGGGCGTGGATGGTGACCAGGCACAGGGCGGTGCGGTAGAGGGTCTGCTGGAGGGGCACGAGCCACAGGTGGCGCAGGCTCTCCCGGTCCTGGCGGAGGGCGTAGGCCGCGAGGGCGAGTTGGGCGAGGCAGAAGGCCACCCAGGTGGATACCGGCGCGGGGCTCGTGCCCAGGGCCAGCCCGTAGAGCGCGGCGGCGTCCAGGAACGGGGCGGTGAGCGGGAGCGCGAGCTGGAAGAGCACCAGGTAGGGGAGCGTGCGGCGGCCCAGGCGGCCGGCCACACCGGGTTCCCCGACGGCGCGCCGGTGCTTCCAGACGGACTGCAGGGTGCCGTAGGCCCAGCGGTACCGCTGGTGCCACAACTCCCGTACGGTCGTGGGCACGTGCGTGTAGGCGTGGGCGTCGCTGCGGTGGACGACGCGCCACCCCGCCCGGCACAGGGCCATGGCGATGTCGGTGTCCTCGGCGATGGTGTCGGCGCTGATGCCGCCGCAGGCGTCCAGTGCCGACCGCCGGAACGCCCCGATGGCCCCCGGCACGGTGGGACCGGCGCCGAAGAGGTCGAACAGCCGGCGTTCCAGGCCGAAGCTCATGACGTACTCCAGGTGCTGCCACAGCGGCAGCAGCCCGGTGCGGTTGGCGACCTTGGTGTTGCCGGCGACCGCGCCGACGCGCGGGTCCGCGAAGGCGGCGGTCAGGCGCGCCACCGCGCCGGGGGCGAGCACGGTGTCCGCGTCGACCATCACGATCACGTCGTGCGCGGCGTGCGCGACACCGGAGTTGAGGGCCGCGGGTTTGCCCCGGTTGGGCTGGGTCACGACGCGGACGCGGGGGTCGTTCACACTCCGGGCCGCTGCCGCGGTGCCGTCGGTCGAGCCGTCGTCGACGACGACCACGTCGATGTCGGGGCGGCCGCCCGCCAGCAGGGCGCGCACGCACGCGGCGATGGTCGCCTCCTCGTTGTGCGCGGGGACGACCACGGAAACCGGTGGCGTCGCCGCCGGGTGGACCGGCGCGCGTGCGGCGGTCCGCCTCCGGTGCGCGGCCGCCGCCGCGGCGAGCAGCAACAGCCGGGCGGCGGTGAGCAGCGCCGCCCCGCCCAGCAGCCAGGCCGTCGCGGCGGGCAGGGCGACGGCGGCCTGGAGCGCGAGGATCAACGCGGTGCCGTACCAGCGGTCGAGCCGCGGCGCCGGGGTCGCCTGGGGCGGCAGACCGACCGCCTGGGAGACGGTGGTGAAGCGGTACCCCCGCGCCTTGAGCGTGTCGATGTACCGTCCCAGGGCCGCGACCGTGCGGGACCTGTCACCGCCGCCGTCGTGCATGAGGACGACCGCCCCTTGCCCTTCGGGCGGCACGGCCCGGCGTACGACGTCGTCGGCGTCGGTGGCCTCCCAGTCGAGGCTGTCCTGCGTGGACAGGACCGTCAGGTAGCCGAGGGCGGCGGTGCGTTGCACCGCTCGCCAGTCCCGGTTGTCGACGGCGTCCGGCATCGAGGAGTACGGCGGTCGCAGCAGCGTGGTGCTCCGGCCGACGGCCCCGGCCAGGACGGCGCGGCTCGCGGCGAGCTCCACTTGGACCTGCCAGACCGGCGCGGTCGACAGGTCGGCGTGGGTGAAGGTGTGCAGGCCCACTTCGTGTCCCGCGGCCGTCTCCGCGCGGACCAGTTCGGGGTGTTCGGCCACGTGCTCGCCGATCACGAAGAACGTCGCAGGCACCTGCTTGGCGGCCAGCAGCCGCAGGACCTGCGGCGTCCAGGTCGGGTCCGGCCCGTCGTCGAAGGTCAGCGCCACCGTCCCCGGGAGCACGCCCGAGCTGACCGGCGCACCGCTGCGCACGTCGACCACCGGCCCGCCGCCCGACACGGACCCCGGCACGCGGTCGTCCGGTCCCCGGCTCTGGGTGGTGCCCGCCGCGCCGACGCCCCGGAGCACCGAGGTCGTCAGGAACAGCGCCAGCAGGAACACCGCCAGGACACCCGCCAGGACCCACCAGTGCCCGCGGGGCGTGACCGCCCTCACCGCGGGGCACCCGTGGGACCGGCCCCGGGGGCGTTCGCCGCAGGAGCGCGGGGATCGGCGTACAGGACTCCGCCGGCCACTGCGAGCAGGCCCAGGCAGCCGAGGGACACCAGGACGCCGACGGCGATCACGGCCGTACGGCGGTGGCCGCGGGGGTCGTCGAACACGGGAGGGGAGGCCTCGCCGGGCGGCGGGCTCAGGAGCGCATCGGTCACGCCACCGCATGCTAGAGATCTTGAACGGCTTCCGTCGGGGGCACGCGGGTGTTCCCCCGAAGGGACGAGCCGAAGCACCACAGGTGGACGGAGGTACGTCGAACGGGGCAACTTCCGTGCGGCACGGTTCGATTCGGTGCTCGCCGGCCCGAAGGCCCGTGCCATCGTGACGGCGTACCGGGCGTCGGCACCACGTCGGTCCGCACCGCGCGGGTGGCCGGCCGTCGGAAGCCGTCACCCCGGCCCCTACGAATGGACCTCACCATGACCGCAGTCCAGGACGTCACCACGCCGCGACCACCCGCGCGCCGCCCGCGCGGCGGGCGCGGCAGAAGGGCGGTGCGCCTGGTCTGCGGCCTGCTGGTCGTCGCGGCCGTGGCCGCCGCCGGCCTGGAACTCGACCACAGGCTGAACACCATCGACCTCCCGCGGGTCAACCAGCCCACCCAGGACGGATACACCCTCACGGTCTACTTCACGCCCAGCGAGGTCTACTACCACGGCCCCCGGCGCAGCATCCGCGACCAGGTCTGCGCCGGCCAGAGCCTGCCGGACGGCTACCCCGCCGACTACCTCGACCGGGTCGGCCTGGAGGGCTTCGGCAGGACCGCCCGCGGGGACTACCTAGGCTGGGACTTCACCCGGCACTGCTACTTCGCGACCGACCGGCCACCCGTCGGCTCGCACGAGAACCCGCTGGTGCCCTGGCAGTCCGTCGCCGCCAACCAGCTGTCACCGGGCACCCGGATCCACGTCGTCGACTGCGGCCGGGGACTCGCCCCGGACACCTGTGCCCGGGTGAAGTCCGCGGACTGGCGCGTCGACGACCTCTGCAGCATCGGCTGCGACGACGCCAAACACCTCGACCTGTACATCGGCGAGCAGACCGCGGCGAACCTGGAGGACCAGGACTCGTACTTCGTCACCACGAGTGCCAGGGTCGAGGCCAGGGAACCCGAACCGGCGGACTGAGACCGGGCCTTGTGGGCGGCCGGGGGCCGGGGGCCGGGTGCTCGGCTTCCGGCGACAGCAGCCTGCGCGCTGGCCCCTCTGCGCGGGCGCCGGTGTCTTCCCGATGTCACCCGTGCTGCCACTCGTGCTGTCACTCGTGGGCGCTGATCTCCCCGCCGATGCCGAGCACGATGTACACGCCGTTGGCGTCGAGCCCGGCGTCGTGCTGGTCGGCCTCGAACGTGCCGTTCACCGCGCCGTCCAGGCCGAGGATGTCCGCGCGGTAGTGGAGCTCGCCGAGCTTGGTGACCTTGGCCGTCCAGCCGCCGGCGAGCTTGAAGGTGCCCGGGCCCTTGTGCGAGCCGCCCATCCAGGCGTGCACCGTGCCGTCCATCGAGAGCACGACGAACATGTCGTTGGCGTCGACCCCGGCGTCGTGTCCGTTCGCCTCCAGGGTGCCGTAGACCTGGCCGTCGTGGACGATCTTGGCGACGTAGTGCAGCTCGCCGAGCTTCTGGATCTCGGCCTTGCTGCCGTCCGGCAGGGTCTGGCCGCCGGCGGGGGAGGTCCCCTTGCCCGGGGCGGCGGGCGGGGTCGTGTGCTTGGCGCCGGGCGGTGCCGCCGGCGAGCCGGTCGAAGCGGAGGCCGGCGTGGAGGCCGGGGCAGCCGCAGAGGCGGAAGTGGAAGCCGTGGGCGTGGTGGCGACGGTGGCGCTGGGCGTGGCGCTGGGCGTCGCGCCGCCCTGCACGGTGGACGTGCTGCTGCAGGCCGTCGCGGCGGGGACCAGCAGGGCGGCGGACAGGACGGTGCCGGCCAGCGTGCGGACGGCGGGGGCGCGACGGATCGTCAGGAAGGACATGCGGTTTCTCCTGCGCGAAGTACGGGTGGGAGCACGCCCGTTGCCCGACCCGGTCCGAACGGTGACCGCGGGCGGCGTACACGATCGAAGTTAGTCCGGAGAGTCGACGGAATGGAGCATTCCGTGTCACCGGATCGTCACGCCCGCGGCCGCACCGGCCGAGCGGTCCTCGCCGCGATGCGGCGCTCGCCCCCGTTCACGTCCCCCTCAGGGTCAACGGGGGCTGAGGAGGCAGAACTCGTTGCCTTCCGGGTCGGTCAGGATCCTCCAGGAGATGACGGACTGGTCGATGCCGGGGTCGGTGGCGCCCAGGGCGCGCAGCCGGGCTTCCTCCGCCGCCACGTCGTCACCGCGGTAGGGGCTGACGTCGAGGTGGACGCGGTTCCACCCGCTCTTGGTGTCGGGGGTGCGGATGAACTCCAGGTAGGGGCCGACGCCCTGGGAGGAGCGCATGGTCGCGTGGTCGTCGGCGACCTCGTGCAGCGTCCAGTCCGTTGCCCCGCCCCAGAACCGCGCCATCTCACGCGGGTCGGCGCAGTCGACCACCACCGCGGCGATCGGCCCGGTGTCCCGGTAGACCTCGCGGGGCTCCAGGACGCAGAACTCGTTGCCCTCGGGGTCGGCCATGACGGTCCAGGGGACGTCGCCCTGGCCCACGTCGGCGAGCGTCGCGCCGAGGTCCTTCAGGCGCGCGACCAGCTCGGCCTGGTGGGCGGCCGAGGTGGTGGCCAGGTCGACGTGGACCCGGTTCTTCGCCGTCTTGGGCTCCGGGCGGGCGATGATGTCGATGCAGACGGCCGCGGGGTCGGGGTAGGCGAAGCCCACGGGTTCGAGGTTGGTCACGCCGGGCGCCTCGTGGTGGACACCCCAGCCGAGCGCCTCCGCCCAGAAGCGGCCGAGCGCGTCGTCGTCGTGGGCCTTCATGTTGATCTGCACGAGTCGTGTTGCCATGGTGCGGATCCTAGGGGCAGCCGCCGGCCGACGGCATCCGATTTCGGTCGGCGCATCGGGTGTTCCGGCTGGTCAAGGGCGGTGGCGGTGGCGAGGGCGGCGGCGAGGACGCGGGGCGGTCGGGTGCCGGGCCGTCACCGCTGGGCGGCCGCCTCCCGGAGGGCGTCGAGCAGGCCCTGCACCGCCGGGTGGGACAGGGCGGTCTCGCGGACGGCGGCGTGGACGGTGCGGACCGGTTCGGGGCGGCGCACCCGGCGGACCACGACGTCGGGGTGGCGGCCGGTGAGCCCCAGCCTCGGCATCACGGCCACGCCGAGGCCGGCGGCGACGAAACCCCGGGCGGTGGCGTGGTCCTGGCCGTCCACCACGACGCCGGGGCTGAAGCCGGCGGCGGCGCAGGCCCGGAGCACGGGTTCCAGGCAGGGGCCGGGCGGCTCGCTGCCGATCCACGGCTCCTCGGCGAGGTCGGCGAGGTCGAGGACGCGTTTGGCGGCCAGCGGGTGGTCCGCGGGAAGGACCGCCACGTAGGCGTCGTCGAGCAGGTGCACCAGCCGGACGCCCGGCACGGGGGCCTCGGGGCCGCCGATCACCAGGGCGAGGTCGGCCCGGCCGTCGGCCACCTCGCCGAGCGGGTCCTTGGGGTCGTTCAGTCGCAGGTCGATCCGCACGCCGGGGTGTTCCCGGCGCACCCGGGCGACGGCGGGCGCCACCAGTCGGGCCCCGACCGTCGCGAAGTAGCGGATGGCGAGCCGCCCGGTGCGTCCGGCCCGCAGTTCGGCCAGGGCCGTCTCCGCCTCGGCGACGTTGCGGCTGATGGTGGCGGCGTGTTCGGTCAGCAGGCGTCCGGCCTCCGTCGGCCGCACGCCCCGGCCGGCCCGTTCCAGCAGGGCGGTCCCGGCCTCCCGCTCCAGGGCCGCGATCTGCTGGCTCACGGCCGAGGGGGTGTACCCCAGATTGGCCGCGGCGGCGGTGACCGATCCGCTGCTCACGACGGCCCGGAGCACCTGCATACGCCTCACATCGAGCATGTAGCACAGCTTAAAGGAGATGAAGATCTTTTCGCTTGTGCTGTCGAATCGGCCCGGGCAGCGTTCCTCCCATGAGAACCGCAAGTCTGTACTGGTCACGCGTGGGAGTCCTCGCGCTGCTCTGGGGATCCACCTTCCTGTGGATCCGACTGGCCCTGGACGGCCTGCGTCCGGCTCAGGTGACGGTCGTCCGCTGCGCCCTGGGGGCCCTCGTCCTGGTGGTGATGTGCCTCGCCCGGCGCCTGCGGCTGCCGCGCTCGGCCGCGACGTGGCGGCACGTCGTGGTGGCCGCGTTCTTCTGCAACGCCCTGCCGTTCACCCTGTTCAGCCTCGGCCAGCAGACCGTCGACTCCGGCCTGGCGGGCGTGCTGAACGCGACGACTCCGCTGTGGTCGCTGCTGATCGGCCTCGCCCTCGGCACCGACCGTCGACCGGGCGCGCTCCGGCTGGGCGGACTCCTGCTCGGGTTCGGCGGCACGCTGTTGATCTTCGCGCCCTGGCAGCACGGCGATGCGGTGGGCTGGGGCGCGCTCGCCATCCTCGGCGCCTCGCTGAGCTACGCCGTCGCCTTCGCCTACATGCGGCGCCACCTGGTCGGCCGGGGCACGCCCACCCTCTCGCTCTCCGCCGCCCAACTGCTCGCGGCGACCGGACTGACCGCGCTGACGCTACCCGCGGGCGGCGCGCTGCCGACCCATCTCGGCCCGACGCCGCTGATCGCGGTGGCCGTGCTCGGGGTCCTCGCCACCGGGGTGACGTTCCACCTCACCTACCGCATCATCGCCAGCGAAGGCGCCACCGACGCCGCCACCGTGGGCTACCTGCTGCCCGTCGTCTCGATCCTGCTGGGCGCGCTCGTCCTCGACGAACCCGTCGGCCCGAGGACCCTCACGGGCATGGCCGTCGTCCTCACCGGAGTGGCGATGACGCGGCTGCGCCGGGCACCCGCACCGGCGGTGGCGAGGTAACCATGCGATCCCCATCCCCCTGGCGCGTACCGGATTTCCGCGCCTTGTTCGCCGCGACCACGCTCAGCCAACTCGCCACCAGCGTCAGCTACGTCGCCGTCCCGCTCATCGCCGTCTCCGCCCTCGACGTGACCCCGGCCCAGGCCGGCCTGCTCGGGGCCCTGGGCACCGCCGCCTTCCTCCTCATCGGACTGCCCGCCGGAGCCCTCGCCATCGGCGCCGCGGTCGCCGGCGCGATCGGCCAACTGGCCGGAGTCCACCTCGCGCTGTGGGTGGGCGGCGCTCTGATCGCGACGGCCTTCCTGCCGGTCCACCTCTCCCCGGTCCGCCGCCGCCGCGACCTTCCGCCGCAGCCCGAGCCGGTCGACCGGAGTGCGAGCCGGGCGGGAGCGGGGCCCGTAGCGGCGACCAGCCGCGCGGCGCGAACGCGACGAGAACGGCGGCTGTAGCTGCAGCATATTTGTGGTTTCCGCCAGTACGGCGCTCCGGTGGCCGGAAGCGAGACTTCCCGGCAGGAGCTTCGGCCCGGACGAGGGCCGATGCCGTGGACGAACGGGGAGCATGATGACCGGTCAGCTGTACGACGAGATCGGCGAGGCGTTCGAGGGCTTCAAGACCCTTCCGCTGACGCGCTACGGGGAGGTGCCCGGCTTCCTCGCCCTGGTGGGCGACGTGACCGGCAGGTCCGTCCTGGACCTGGCCTCCGGGACCGGCTTCTACAGCCGGGAGTTCAAGCGCCGGGGCGCATCCCGCGTCCTCGGTGTCGACATCTCTTCCGAGATGGTCGGCGCGGCCCGGGCCATGGAGGGCAAGGAGCCGCTGGGCGTGGAGTACGAGGTCGGCGACGTCGCCGAACTGCCCGTCTACGAGCAGCGGTTCGACCTCGCCGTCGCGGTCCAGTGCTTCAACTACGCCGACGACGTCGCCACCATCGAGCGGATGTGTCGCAACATCCACCGCAGCCTCGCGGACGGGGCCGAGTTCTTCGCCTTCGTGCAGCACCCGGACTACCGTTTCGACGGGCCGTCCCTGGCCAAGTACGGCTTCCTGTGCGAATCGCTCGGCGAGGTGACCGAGATCGGGCCGCGGGTGAGGATCACCGCGCTCCTCGACCCGCCGATCTCCTTCGTCGCGAACCCGCCCAGCCGCGAGACCTACGAACGGTCGCTGCACGCGGCCGGATTCAAGGACATCACCTGGGTGCCCCTGGAGATCTCCGAGGCCGGCGTGCGCGAGTACGGCGAGGACTTCTGGGCCGATTTCGCCGCCAATCCGCCGCTGACGATGCTGCGGTGCCACGCCTGAGGCCTGAGGCCTGAGGCCTGAGGCCTGAGGCCGACGCCGCGACGCGAGACGCCCGGGGCCCCGCACGGGCGGGGGCCCGGCGAGCACACCCAGGGCGGCCGCCGCCCACGGCGGGGGCGGGGGGGGT
>NZ_JBHWGV010000052.1:0-20024 GCF_042732955.1 Kitasatospora sp. NPDC059747
GTTCACGGGCCCGGCCGGGGCTTCTGCCTGCCCGGACCGTCCGGACAGACCGGCCGGGTCCGGACACGCGAAAGGGACCCTGGATCCCAGGGTCCCTTTTCGCGTCCTCCCGCCGGGGCGGGAGAGAGGGTCAGGCGCTCTTGCGGGTGTCACGCGGGTGAACCGCGAGGTTCATCCCGCCGGAGCGGAGCACCGCCAGCCGCTCGGCCAGCACCTCCTCCAGCTCCTCGCGCGTACGGCGCTCCATCAGCATGTCCCAATGGGTGCGCGTCGGCTTGGTCTTCTTCTCCTCCGGCTCGTCGCCGTCGAGAAGTGTCGCCTCCTGGCCACAGAAGCGGCATTCCCAGGTCTGGGGGATCTCCGCCTCGACCGAGAAAGGAACCTCGAAACGGTGTCCGTTCTGACATGCGTACTCGACGGTCTGGCGGGGAGCCAGATCGATACCACGGTCGGTCTCGTAGCTAGTGGCCCCGAGTCGCGTGCCGCGGAGAGCTCGCTCGCTCATGAATCGTGCCTCCCGGGCTTATGGCCCACAGGACTAGTGGTCGCTGTTCTTCGTCGTTCGGTCAACGCTCGGCTTCCGACGAAGATTCCCGTCCCGGGACATGCGTCGTCTGTCGTGCCGCCCCTGTTTGTACCCACCGGCGCCCGATTTGTCACATCTGGCCGGTGATATCACCCCAGGTGTCACCTATTTCACATCTGGTGATCGTGCGGCCTTTCTGTCACGAGCGTACCGGGACGGGATCCGGAAGCCGTCGGCGCCCCCGGTTCCGTGCGGTCAGGAGATCGGACGGGAACGGATCATCGGCTCGCCCTTGCCGAGGTCCACGGGCCGGACGGCGGGCGCCGGCTCGGCGGGGCGGACCAGCGGCGGCTGCTCGGGGCGCGGCGGTGCGTCGGCCGCGGCCTCGGTGCGGGTGTCGCGGTGCGGCAGCAGGGCGATCACGGCGTCCCGCAGGGCGGCCGGGGCCTCGTCGTCCAGCGGGTCGACGGTGGCGGGCACCTGGAGCCGGACCGGGACGCCGTTGCCGATGCGGGCGTAGCCGCGGCCGATCGGGGCGTGCGCGGCGGGCACGATGTCGAGCGGGGCGCCGAGCGCGAGGTGGCCCTCCTCGGGGCCGGCCGGGCCGAGCAGCACGCGGGCCCTGGTGGTGGTCCGGACGGTGGGGGTGAGCCGGTCCCTGGCCTCGACGTCGTCGGCGATCACGACGGTGACGCGGGCGGCGCGGCCGTGCCGCAGCGGGAGCTCCAGCAGGTCCTGGGGGTCGGGGCGGCCCTCGGCGTGGGCGAGCTCGCTGAGCTCGGTCGGGTGGTCGAGCAGCAGCCACAGCGGCCGGGTGACGTCCTCCGGCGGGGCGCTGCCGGTGTGCCGGGCGGTGTTGAGCGCGGCGAGCCGCCGGTCGGTCTCCTGGGCGGCCCACTCCAGGGCGGCGAGCGCGCCGTGCAGGCTGGTCTCGACGGTGTGCACGCCGGGCCGGTTGACCAGGCACGCGTGCTCGCCGGTGCCGGCGCCGTCGATCACCACGAGGTCGGCGTACGGGAGGGCCTGGAGCGCGATCGAGCGGACCAGGCTGGAGGTGCCGTACCCGGCGACGCCGAGCGCGAGCAGGTGGGGTTCGCCCGAGCGCGGCCCGGTGCGCCAGATCACCGGCGGCTGCTGCGTCACGGCGCCGCCCTGGCCGACCGGGATGGTGCGGGCGGTGCCGTCCTCGTCGGTGAAGCCGAGCACGATCTCGCCGGGGGCGGCGACGAAGCGCTGGGCGACGATGTCGGTGGGCAGCGGGCTCATCGCGGAGATCCGCAGCTTGTTGGACTCCTCGTCCCAGTCGAAGCGGTACTCGCGGGCCCGCCCGGCCTTGCCCTGGACGACCTGCTCGATCCGGGCCCGGGCGGCCGGCTCGGTGTCGGTGAAGTACGCCGGATAGGTGAGCTCCAGGCGGGAGAGCCGGCCCTCGCCGTCGAACTCCCAGGAGCCGAAGGCGCTCTTGTAGCTCCCCTCGAAGTGGTACAGCGGGTTGGCGTCCTCGGGGCCGCAGAGGTAGGGCGTCAGCGCGGAGTAGAGCGCCGCGAGCTTGACGTCGGCGACGTCGGGCGCGGGCGGGGCGGGCGGCGCCTTGGGGGCCCGTCCGGCCCACGCGGCGCTGGCCATGAGCGCGATCAGGGCGAACAGCAGGCCGTGCGGCAGCAGGTAGATGCCGACGAGCATCGCGGCGGACAGGAACAGCGTCGGGCCGCGGCGCTCCTTGGGGGTGGCCTGCCAGCGGTCCTTGGCCCAGCCGGTGTGGTGGCGCAGGCCGCGGCCGATGACGGTGAGCGGGGCGAACATGTCGGAGGCGTGGTCCCCGGCGGTCCGGGCGATCTCACGGCCCTTGCCGAGGTGGCGGTGGAGCGACATTCCTTGACTCCCCGGGCGGTCGGGACGGGTGGGGGGTGAAGCGGATGGAGCTGGGACTGTCGTCGTACGACGGGGCCCGGGGCGGTGGGATCCGCGCCCGGGCCCGTACGGGGGAGTGGCGGCGCTAGAACCTGAGGCCGCCGAGCAGGCTGGCGAGGCTCGCGCCGCCCGCGGTGATGCTCGGTGCGATCGAGGAGCCGGCGACGTAGAAGCCGAAGAGCGCGCAGACGATCGCGTGGGAGACCTTTAGTCCGTCCCGGCGGAAGAACAGAAAGGCGATGGTGCCGAACAGGACGATGCCGGAAATCGAGAGGATCACGTTCTGCTCCTCGGGGAGGGGGACAGGGACAGTGTCACTGAAAGTGCCCTAATCGTGACAAAAAGTAATAGATGATGGAACGGTGCAAATGGGTGGTTTCACCGTTCAATACCGCCGTGGGGCTCGGGCGGAGGTATGCGAACCGGCCCGGGTCGGGGCCGTGCGGCGCTCTGTTGCGGTGCGGCGAGGCATTCCCGGCGGGTGGGCGGGAAGTTTCCGGGGGGTCCCGGAAGTTCGCTCGAACGGCTGCGCAACCGATCCGTCGGCGTGTCGTTTCCGGTGGAGCCCGCATCCGCCATCCGGACGCGTGCTGGCCCGGGCGTCCGCCCGGCGGCTACGGTGCGGTACGCGCGGCCGGCACCGCCACCGAGCACGAACCGACCGCGAACCGACCGCGAACCGCCCGCGAATCGACCACGAGAGGCCGCCCGCCATGACCGACGCCGCCAGCCCGCAGCCCGCCGACGCCCCCGACGCCGAGGTGATCGCGCTCGCCGGGAAGCTCTTCGACGCCGCCCGGGCCGGGGACACCGCCGCCCTGACCGCCGCCGTCGACGCGGGCGTCTCCGCGAACCTGACCAACGGCAGCGGCGACACGCTGCTCATGCTCGCCGCCTACCACGCCCACGCCGGTACGGTCGCCGCCCTGGTCGAGCGCGGCGCCGACCCGAACCGCGCCAACGACAAGGGCCAGACCCCGCTCGCGGGCGCCGTCTTCAAGGGTGCGGTGGACGTCGTCGACGCCCTGCTGGCCGCCGGCGCCGACCCGAAGGCCGGCTTCCCGTCCGCCGTCGACGCCGCCGCGATGTTCGGCAAGGCGGACCTCCTCGCCCGGTTCGAGGGCCGCTGAGTCCAGGCCGCGCCCCAGGTCGTAGGCTTTTCGACCATGGAGAGCAGCGCGACAGAGAGCACGTCGGCCGGGGCCGCCGGCACCGTCGAGTACCGCGTCACCGGCTACGGCCACCCCGACGCCCAGGCCCTGTCGGCCGAGGTGCAGCAGGAGTACGTCCGCCGCTACGGCGACCCGGACGAGACCGTGCTGCACCCCGACGACTTCGAGGCGCCGGCCGGACTGTTCCTGATCGCCTACCTGGACGGCCGGCCGGTCGCCTGCGGCGGGTGGCGGGCCAAGCAGGCCGGCCCGCACGGGCTGCGCGACGGTGACGCCGAGCTGAAGCGGATGTTCGTCGTCCCGGGCGCCCGCGGGCGCGGCCTCGCCAGGGGCGTGCTGCGCCGGCTGGAGCAGACCGCCGCCGAGGCCGGCCGCACGCGCTTCGTCCTGGAGACCGGCACCGAGCAGCCCGAGGCCGTCGCGCTGTACCACTCCGAGGGGTACGAGGCGATACGGAAGTTCGGGATCTACCGCGAGCACCCGCAGAGCATCTGCCTCGGCAAGGAGTTCACCTCCGCGTCCGACTGACGGACCGTCCGCCGGGTAGGCTCCGGGCGAGACCGGTCCGGGGCACGTTCAGGGGGACGGATGAGTCACCAACCGCCGGCGCCCGACCGGCTCCCCGCCCTGGCCGCGCCCGGCGGGGCGCTGGACCGGCTGGTCCGCGCCGGCGCGCGAGGAGTCGGGGCGGGGGCGGTCTGGGCCGTCGGCGACGCCGGCGGGACGGTCGGGCGGGGCGCCCACGGGCCGCTCGGGCAGGGCTCGTACGCGCGGCTCTCGCCCGGACCGGACACCCGGTACGACCTCGCGAGCCTCACCAAGATCGTCGCGCTCTGGCCGTGCGCCGGGGCGCTGTGGCAGGCCGGCCGCCTCCCGCTCGACGAACCCCTCGGGCACTACTGGCCGGACGCCGCGGGGCGGCCGGCCGGCGAGGTGACGGCCCGTCAACTGCTCGCCCACACGGCCGGATTGCTGCCACGGACGAACTTCGAGCGGCTCTACGGGCGCGACCTCGCGGCGATCCGCTCCGGCGTCATCGCCGCCCCGCTGCACCGCGCGCCCGGCACCGCCGTCGAGTACACCGACCGCGCCGCCGTGCTCCTCGGCCACCTCGTCGAACACCTCGGCGGCGCCCCGCTCGACGAGCTCGCCGCCCGCCGGGCCTGGCGGCCGCTGGGCATGTCCGACACCCGCTACGGGCCGCTCGGCCCCGGCGACACCGCCCACGCCGCGCCCACCGAGTACGACGAGACCCTCGGCGCCCACCTGCGCGGCGTCGTCCACGACCCGTCCGCCCGCCTCCTCGGCGGCGTCTCCGGCAACGCGGGCGCCTTCTCGACCGCCCGCGACCTCGGCCGCTTCCTCACCGCCCTGCTCGACCCGCCGCCCGGACTCTCCTGGGGCGAGCCGTGGATCGCCGAGTCCCTGCGCGAACAGACCGGCGGGCTCGCCCCCGCCCGCGGCCTCTCCTGGCTCGTCGCCCCCGGCACCGACCCGGCCGACGGCACCTTCGTCCACTACGGGTTCACCGGCACCGGGATCTGGATCTCCCGCCGGCTCGGCCGCTGGGCGCTGCTGCTCACCAACAAGGTCCACTACGACCGCGAGGTCCAGCCGCTCACCGACCTGCGCAACGCCTTCCGGCGGGCCGTCTTCGGCTAGCGCCGTGCTGTTGGGCCCCCGCGCCACCCGATCGGGTGGATCTCGCACGAACCACCGCTCCCGGTGCGGAACCTGGGGCAGAGTGGGCCACGACGGACGGGTGGTGGCGGAGGAGTCGCGATGACGGAGACCTGGCAGCTCTCGGAGGGGGAGTGGCTGGCGCGCATGGTGCGCGCGTACGTCGGCTGCAGCGTCCTGCTCACCGACGCCATGGGCAACGTCCTCCTCCTGAAGCCGATCTACCGCGCCCACTGGCTCTTCCCCGGCGGCGGCATGGACCCCGGCGAGGGCCCGGCCGAGTGCGCCGCCCGCGAACTGCGCGAGGAGACGGGGCTCGTGCTCGACGACGAACCGCGGCTGGTCGTCGTCGAGTGGCGCGACCCGATCCCCAAGCAGCGCGAACACGCCCACCCCGCCGTCCAGTTCATGTTCGACGGCGGGGTGCTCGACGCCGCCGCCGAAATCCGCTGCCAGGCCGAGGAGATCGCCGAGTACGGCTTCTTCACCCCGGCCCGGGCGGCCGCGCTGCTCCACCCGAACGCGGCACGGCGGCTCACCCGGGCCCTGGACGCCAGGCGCGCCGGGCTCACCGCGCTGCTCCACTCGACGGGCTACCTCGGCTGAACTCTGCCCGGCCGACCGTCAGACGAGAGTGCTCCAGTAGTACCAGAACCGGTTGAGGATCAGCAGCGCGATCACCGCCGCCCACAGCACCGGCAGCGCCCAGTGGTAGCGCGCCGCCTCCCGCACGACCGTCCGCAGCCGCGGGCCCGCCGGGATCACGCCCGAGCGCAGGTTGTGCAGCGTCGTGTACCAGAACAGCGCCACGACCGTCGCCCACACCACCATGCAGTACGGGCACAACGCGCCGATCTCGTACAGCGCCTGGTCGATCAGCCAGTGCACGAAGACCACGCCCAGGAACGTCCCCGCCTGGAGGCCCAGCCAGAACCAGCGGCGGTACGCGGCGCCGGCCAGCAGTCCCGCGCCGATCGCCGCCAGTGCGCCGAAGGCGGCCAGCCCGATCAGCGGGTTGGGGAAGCCGAACACCCCCGCCTGCTCGGTGCGCATCACCGAACCGCAGCTGATCACCGGGTTGATGTTGCAGGTCGGGACGTACGACGGGTTCTCCAGGATGCGGAGCTTGTCGAAGGTCAGGACGGCGGAGGCCGCCAGCCCGATCAGCCCGGCGAGGAGCAGGAGCAGCGAGAGCGCCCGGCCGGCGCCGATCGGGGCGCCCCCCGGGGCGGGGCCGGCGGCGGGGCGGGGCACGTGCACGGAGGTAGAGGCGGTCATGGCAGCACACTCCGGTGGCTGGGAAGGGTGCCGGCCCGGCCGGGGTTCGGCCGGGCCGGTGGAGCTCGCTACAGGCCGGCGGCCTGCTTGACCTGCGCCGTGAACTGGTCCGGAGTGGCCGGGTTCTGGCCCGAGAACAGTGTGACCGGCTTGCCGTCGACCTTCACCGTCGGCGTGCCCTGCACCCCGCTGTCGTTGAACGCGTTCGCGACCTTGGCCGCCCACGGCGCGTAGGTGCCGTCCTGGACGGCCTTGACGAAGGCGTCGGTCTTCAGGCCCGGCACCTGGTCGGCCAGTTCCAGGATCTTGTTGGTGTCGCCGAAGCTGTCGGTGCGCTCGTCGGGCTGGTTCTTGTAGAGCACGTCGTGGAAGGCCTTGAACTTGTCCACGCCCTCGTTGAGCGCGGCGCCGGCGGCGGCCAGCGCGGTGCGCGAGCCCTTGCCGCCGAGGGCCTTGTCCAGGAACGCGGCCAGGTGGAACTCGACCTTGATCTGGCCGTCCGCGGTGAGCTGCTTGACCGTCTCGCCGTTGGCCGCCTCGAAGTGCTTGCACACCGGGCAGCGGAAGTCCTCGTAGACCTCCATCGTGTGCGGGGCGTCGGCCTTGCCGTAGGTGATCACGGTGCCGTCCTGGCCGGAGGCGTTCGCGGGCACGACCAGCGGTGCCGAGGAGCCCGACCCGGCGGCCGTCTCCTTGTCCTTCTTGGCCGAGTTCACGGCGATCGCCCCGGCGCCCGCGATGGCGAGGACCACGACGGACGCGACGGCGATGACGATGCGCTGGCGGCGCTTGGCGGCCGCCTGCTCGCGGCGCTGCGCCTCCTGGATCCGCTCGCGGGCGCTGATGCGCTGGGACTGCTTGCTGTTGGCCTGAGCCATGGGGGTCAACTCCTGTACGCGGCGCGCGGGTGCGCGCGGGATGCCTCGCTCGGGCGGGCCTCGGAGGGGCGTGCCTCGTTGGGCTGTGCCTCGGAGGGCCGTGCCTCACTGGGGCGTGCCGAGGGGCGGGGTGGGTGAACGCGGGAGTCGTGCGCCGGGCCCGTGGCCGTGGGAACGGTGTCAGCAGGCCGGCGCGAAGGCCGGCGGGCCGCGCCGGGGCGCGGGGCTGAGGACGACGTCCTCGCGGCGGGGACGCTCGTGGTCGGACACCGGCAGCGGCACCCGCAGCACCGGGCGCACCGGGGCCGGGACCAGCAGCAGGAGCAGTGCCCGCAGCGGCGCGGCCACCGACTGGCGCAGGGCGCGCAGCGCCCGGGCCAGCCCGGTCAGGGCGGCATCGCCCAGCCGCAGCCAGGCGGACGCGGCCACCGCGATCATCAGGTGCACCAGCAGGACGAGGAGCTGGGTCGCGGCGGGCGCGAACGGTCCGTCGTGTCCGAGCGGCCCGGACAGCAGCGAGCCGTCCACCGAACCGCCGCCGCACACCAGCAGGTTCATGCCGCGCGCGGGCACGTGCTCGCTCAGGATCGGGCCACAGCCGGTCTGGCCGAGGTTGAACGTCGTGTTGAGCAGCAGCTCCACCGGCACCATCACGGCGGAGATGTGCAGCAGCCGCCGCTCCCCGCCGGCCAGCGCGGCCGACACCAGGAAGACGACGGCGGTCGCGGCGGCCACCAGCGTGAGCGGCAGCGGGCGACCCGTGATGACCACCTGGCCCAGCGCGGACAGCGGCACGGCGAGCGCGGTGAACACCGCGGCCCGCAGGGCCCTGGTCGCACGGGTGGACGTCATCACGTCCGGGAGTATGTCACGACCCTTACACCCGGCACGAGGGTGCGGGCCGGAACGGTGCCCCTCGGGAGGGGGTGGCGGGTCGTGCCGCGCGGTCGCCCGTGGTGGACGGAAGATGAACGCCCAGTAGACAAGGAGGGTCGGAGGACTAGCCTGGAAGGCGTTTCGCCGCTCCCGGGATGGGGCGGCGACCCCGACGAGGGGGTGAACGCCCATGGCCCGGCCCGACGCCACGGTCGGACAGGTGCTGCTCGCCCGCATCGAGGCCCAGGCCGCCGTGCTCGCCGGACTCGACGACGCCGTCCGCGCGGACGAGCCGGACGCGGTCCACCGGATGCGGGTCGCCTGCCGGCGCCTGCGCAGCGCGCTGCGGACGTACCGGCGCCTCTTCGCGGCCGGCGCCACGGACGAGCTCGTGGCCGAGCTGAGATGGCTGGCCGCCGCCCTCGGCCGCGCGCGCGACCGCGAGGTCCTGGCCGAGCGGCTCGCGGCCCGCGCCCGGGAGCTGCCCGCCGAGTGCGGCCCGGAACGGGTGGCCGCGGAACTGGAACGGTGGGGCGGGGCCGAGTACCGCCGGATCCGGCCCGAAGTGGTGGCCGCCCTCGACAGCTCCCGCCGCCGTGCCCTCGCTGCCGGGCTGGCCGGGCTGCTGGCCGCCCCGCCGCTGCGCCGCCGGGCCCGGCGCCCGGCGGTGCCCGAGCTGTCGCGCATCGCCGCCAGGGAGCAGCGGCGCACCGGCCGCCGGGTGCGGGCCGCCCTGGCCGCCGGGCCCGAGGACCGGGACCGCGCCCTGCACGAGGCCCGCAAGGCCGCCAAGCGCGCCCGCTACGCCGGTGAGACCGCCGCGCCGGCGGTGGGCGGGGCGGCGGACCGGTACGTCGAGCGGATGAAGGCCGTGCAGGAGGTGCTGGGCGAGCACCAGGACGCCGCCGTGGCCGCCGTCGCCCTGGCCGGCCAGGCCGCGACGAGCGGCGAGGCGTTCGCGTACGGCGTGCTGTACGGCGGACAGCTGGCGGCGGCGGAGGCGGCCCGGGACCGCCTCCCGGCGGTGTGGGCCCGGGCGTCGCGGCACAGGCTGGTGCGCTTCGGCTAGTGCCGTGCCGGGCGTCGCAACATGGTGGACCTGTCCGGCCACGGCACCAGGGCCACGGCACCGGCGCCGGGGGCCTCAGGGGGTGCCTGGTCGACGGCGGGATCATGGCGGCGCGGCGCTTCGGCCGAGCACCCCGCCCCGCTACTTCGGGTCGAGGCCGGCGGTGCGGGCGGCGGTGCGGAGGAGGTCGTGGAGCATCTCGGTCGTGAGGCGGCCGGTGTTCGTGTTGCGCGGGCTCACGTGGTAGCAGCCGTACAGGTGGAGCGGCGGGCCGCCGTCGGTGGCGGGCAGGGTGGCGTGGGCGGCGTGGCCGAACGCGGGGCGTGGCCGCGGGACCTCCCAGCCGGCGGCGGCCACGGCCGGGAGCAGGGCCTGCCAGGCGAACCCGCCGAGGGCGACGACCGTCCGCACGGCGGGGCGCAGGAGCTCCAGTTCCCGGGTGATCCAGGGGCGGCAGGTGTCGCGCTCGGCGGTGGTCGGCTTGTTGTCGGGCGGGGCGCAGCGCACCGGGTCGGTGACGCGGACGCCGCGCAGCTCCAGGCCGTCGCCGTGGCGGACGGACTCCGGGCGGTTGGCGAGCCCGAGCTCGTACAGGGCCGCGTACAGGATGTCGCCGGAGGGGTCGCCGGTGAAGATGCGGCCGGTGCGGTTGGCGCCGTGGGCGGCGGGGGCGAGGCCGACGAGGACGAGCGGGGCGTCGGGCGGGCCGAAGCCGGGGATCGGGCGGGCCCAGTAGTCCCAGTCCTGGTAGGCGCGGCGCTTGGTGCGGGCGGTCTCCTCGCGCCACTCGACCAGGCGCGGGCAGGCGCGGCAGCCGGTGACGACGCGGTCCAGGGCGGCCATTGCGGCGGCGCGGGCGGCGGCCTCGGCGGGGTGGCGCGGGTGGCCGGGGTCGTCGGCGGGGGACAGCGGCATGGCGACGATCCTAGGGCCGGTCAACGTTCTCCCGGCTCGCACCCGGGCAGGCGTAGCGTGGAACCAGCTGCTCCGGCGGCCCCCGGTCGGCCCGGGTCGGCCACGGCCGGGACGGGTGGGCGCGCGCGAGGAGGCCGCGATGATCGTCGATGCGGTGCTGGGGGCGATCGGGGGTCTGGTGGGGCTGGGGGCGGTCTGGGCGGGCCTGAGCATCAGGGTGGTCCAGCAGTTCCAGAAGGGCGTGGTGTTCCGCTTCGGGCGGGTGCGGGACGAGGTGCGCGAGCCGGGGCTGGTCGCGCTGATGCCGATCGCGGACAAGCTGCGCAAGGTCAACGTGCAGATCGTGACGATGCCGATCCCGGCGCAGGAGGGCATCACCCGGGACAACGTGACCGTGCGGGTGGACGCGGTGGTCTACTTCCGGGTGGAGGACCCGGTCAAGGCGACCGTCAACGTGCAGGACTACAACTTCGCGATCTCCCAGGTCGCGCAGACCTCGCTGCGGTCGATCATCGGCAAGAGCGAGCTGGACGACCTGCTGGCCAACCGCGAACCGATCAACCAGGGCCTGGAGTTGATGATCGACAGTCCGGCGCTGGGCTGGGGCATCCAGATCGACCGGGTGGAGATCAAGGACGTCGCCCTGCCGGAGTCGATGAAGCGCTCGATCGCCCGGCAGGCGGAGGCCGAGCGCGAGCGCCGGGCGCGGATCATCACGGCGGACGGCGAGTACCAGGCCTCGGCCCGCCTGTCGGAGGCCGCCGCGGTGATGAGCGCGACCCCGGCGGCGCTCCAACTGCGGCTGCTGCAGACCGTGGTGGAGGTGGCGGCGGAGAAGAACTCGACGCTCGTGCTGCCGTTCCCGGTGGAGCTGCTGCGCTTCCTGGACTCGGCGACGGACGCCCAGCTGCGGTCGGCGCGGAACGCGGTCGCCGAGACCGCACAGGCGGCCGTCGACACCGCGCGGCCGGCTGTCGAGGACGGCGCGCAGCAGCTGGAACTCCCGCCGCTGGAGGAGCTGTTGAAGCCGTCGCCCCCGCTGGATGGCGCGGAGGCGGAGGACCGGCGCGCCGAGCACGGCAAGGCGGCCTGAGGGCGGTCCGGAGGCGGCCGTGAGGCTCCCCGGGGCTGCCCCGGTGGCGACCGTCGGCCGCCCGGACCACGATGGACAACGGGGCCGGCAGGCACGTCAGGGAGGCGGACCATGACCAGAGCCAGCGACATCATGCACCCGGGCGCGGAGTGCATCCGCGAGCACGAGACGCTCGCCACCGCCGCCCGGATCATGCGGGACCGGGACGTCGGGGCGCTGCCCATCTGCGGCGAGAACGAGAAGCTGCTGGGCATCGTCACCGACCGTGACATCGTGCTCAAGTGCATCGCGGAGGGCCGGGACCCGTCCGCGGTGACGGCGGGCGAGCTGGCCGAGGGCCGGCCGATGACGGTGGAGGCGGACGAGGACACCGAGCAGGTGCTGCGCGTGATGGAGCAGTACCGGGTGCGCCGGCTGCCGGTGATCAACCACCCCGAACACAAGCTGGTCGGGATGATCAGCGAGGCGGACATCGCGCGCGGGATGCCGCAGGCGCGGGTGGCGGAGTTCGTGTCGGCGGTGTGCGCGGAGGAGGCGCCCAAGGCGGACGCGTGACGCGCGTCCGCCCTTCGGAGGGAGCGTCCGGTCAGGCGAGCGCGTAGACCGTGGTGGCGTGCGCGGCCGGCTCCTCGTCGCCCTCGGCGGTGAGCGTGATGTCGAGGAAGGCGATCCGCCGGCCGAGCTTGGTCACCCGGGCGTGCACCAGGACGTCCCGCTCGGCGACGGCGCGCTGGAAGGTCGTCGACTGCTGGACGGTGGTCATCGGCCCGAAGCCGCCGCGGGCCGCCGACACGGCGATCACGCTCGCGGTGTCGGCGGCGGCCATCAGGGCCTGCCCGGACAGCCCGCCGCCCTCCCGGGCCAGTTGCCCGGACCACGGCAGGCGCAGCACGGCGTGCCGCTCGCCGGTCTCGGTCACCGACAGGCCGAGCGCCTGCACCCAGGGGGCGAAGTTGTCGGCCAGGATCTTGTCCGCCTCGGCGGTGGTGAGGGTCATCCGGCCATTGTGGCGCCGCTGGTGGCCCCGTGTCAGCCGGGTGCGGTGAGGCTGTCGAGGTGGCGGCGCAGCACCGTGCGCAGCTCGTCCGGGCCGACCAGGTCGGGGTGCTGGACGGCCTGGAGGGTGAGGCCGTCGAGGAGGGCGGAGAGGCGGCGGGTCTCGACGGCGAGGTCGAGGCCGGGGGCGAGGGCGCCGGAGCGGGCGGTCTCTTCGAGGACGCGGCGGACGAGGTCGTCCAGGCCCGCCTGCATCTCGGCGGCGCGGGGCCGGAGTTCGGGGCGGGTGCGGGCGGCGGTGACGAAGGCGAGCCAGAGCGCGGACTCCTCGCGCCGCCGGGCGTCCAGCGGGAGGACCTCGGCGAGCAGCGCCTCGGTGCGGGCGGGCCGGTCGCCGGCGGCCGTCGCCGGGTCGAGCAGGGCGCCGGCGTGGGCGCGGATCCGGGCGTCGATGCGGCGGGCCAGCTCCTGCATCGCGAAGATCATCAGCTCCGGGCCGCCCGCGAAGTAGTGCCGGACCGACCCGACAGCGAGCCCGGCCTCCTCGGCGACGTTGCGCAGTGAGGCGTGTTCCAGTCCGTCCCGGGCGGCGACCCGCAGTACGGCGTCGGCGACGGCCTGGCGGCGTTCCGCGGGGTCCACGATCTTGGGCATGTTGTCGTTATAGCACGGGTGGGCTAAATTGCTGATTTAGCACAGTCGAGCTAAAAACGTGGGGGGAACCGACATGAACGTCTGGCTGCACGCGGGGCTGATCGCCGCCGTGGTGGCGGTGGTGGTCGTCCGGCGCCTGAACGGCGAACCGCTCAACGCCCGGGACCTGTTCGCGCCGCCCGTGGTGCTGACCGGGATCGGCCTCTGGACGGTCTCCCGGCACGCGGGCCTGCACGCGGCGGACTACGCCTGGATCGCCGCGGGCGCCGTCCTCGGCACCGCACTCGGAGCGGCCCGCGGCGTGACCGTCCGCGTCTACGAGCGCGACGGCGTGCTGTGGCAGCGCTACACCTGGCGGACGTTCCTGGTGGCCGGGATCTCCCTCGCCGTCATGGCCGGATTCGCCGCGCTGGCCGCCCACTTCGGCCTCGCCGCGGACGCCCGACCGGTCCAGCTCTCCATCGGCACCGGCTTCCTGGGCGAGGCCCTGGCCGTCGGCCACCGCGCCCTGTCCAGCGGCACGCCGTTCGCCCCGGAGCGGCGGGTCTAGTCCTCCTCCCGCAATCCCCCGGCGATCAGCTCGGCGAGGTGCAGCGCCCGGCGTCCTTCGGTGAGTTGGGTGATCTGGGTGCGGCAGCTGAAGCCGTCGGCCAGGATCACCGTGCCGGGGGTGGTGGCGCGCAGTTCGGGGAGGAGGACGCGTTCGGCGATCGCCTCGGAGATCTCGAAGTGGCCCTGCTCGAAGCCGAAGTTGCCGGCCAGGCCGCAGCAGCCGGAGTCCAGGACCCGGTTGTGCAGGCCCAGTCGGGCTTCGACGCGGCGGTCGGCGGCGGTGCCGAGGACGGCGTGCTGGTGGCAGTGGGTCTGGGTGACGGCGTCGCGCGGGATGCGGGGGAGCGGGGCGTCGGGGGCGTGTTCGTCGAGGAACTCGGCGAAGGTGAGCGTGCGTCGGGCGAGCGGGCGGCCGTCCGGGCCGAGCAGGCGGGGGAGGTCCTCGCGCAGGCTCGCGGTGCAGCTCGGGTCGAGTCCCACCACGGGGGTGTCGGCGGGCAGGCCGGCTGCGTCGATCGCGCGCAGGCTGCGGCGCAACACCCGCCGGGCGGAGTCGAGTTGGCCGGTGGAGTACCACGTGAGGCCGCAGCAGACCGGGCCGGCGGGCAGGCGGACGTCGAAGCCCAGGTGCTCCAGCACCTCGACGGCCGCGCGCGCCACGTTCGGCTGGAGGTGCTCGGAGAACGTGTCCGGCCAGAGCAGGACGGGCGGTGCGCCCGCCGGGGCCGGGTGCGCGGCGCGGTGCCGGCGGTACCAGCGGGTGAAGGTCTCCGGCGGGAGGACGGGCAGGACGCGCCGCCGGTCGATCCCGCCGAGCCGCTTCAGCAGGGCGCCGGCCGGGGAGCGGGCGAGGGTGTTGGCGGCCCCGGGGGCGAGGGCGGCGGCGCGCAGCCAGAGCGGCAGCCGGCCCATCGAGTAGTGGGAGCGCGGGCGGAGGCGGCGCCGGTAGTGCTGGTACAGGAACTCCGTCCGGTACGTCGCCATGTCGACGTGCACCGGGCAGTCGCTCGCGCAGCCCTTGCAGCCCAGGCAGAGGTCCAGCGCCTCCCGGACCTCCTCCGAGCGCCAGCCGTCGGTGATCGCGGCCTCGGAGCGGTGGCCGGAGGGTGTCCCCGCGCCGCGCAGCATCTCGGCGAGCAGCCTGGCCCGGCCCCGGGTGGAGTGCCGCTCCTCGCTCGTGGCCATGTAGCTCGGGCACATCACCCCGGTGCTGGTGTCGACGCACTTGGCGACGCCGACGCAGCGGTGCACGGCCTTCGTCAGGCTGCCGCCGTCCTGCTCGTACGGGAGGGCGAGGGGCAGGGCGCGGCGCGGGGCGGTGACGAAGCGCAGGTCGGCGTCGAGCGGGCGCGGGTCGACGAGGGCGCCCGGGTTGAGCAGGTTCTCCGGATCCCAGATGTGCTTGAACTCGCGGAAGAGCGTCAGGACTTCGGGCCGGTACATGCGCGGCAGCAGCTCGGCGCGGGCCTGTCCGTCGCCGTGCTCGCCGGAGAGCGAACCGCCGTACGAGACGGCCAGATCGGCCGCCTGCTCCAGGAACTCCCGGAAGACCAGCACCCCTTGGGGCTCGCCGAGCGGGAAGTCGATCCGCAGGTGCACGCAGCCCTCGCCGAAGTGCCCGTACGGCACGCCGCGCAGGCTGTGCCGGCGCAGCAGCGCGCGCAGGTCGCGCAGGTAGTCGCCGAGCCGCTCGGGCGGGACGGCGGAGTCCTCCCAGCCCGGCCAGGCCTCACCGCCTCCCGGCAGCCGGGTGACGGTTCCGGCGCCCGCCTCCCGGACGGCCCACAGCTGCCGCTGCTCGACCGGGTCGGTGACGAGGGCGACGGCGGCCGACGGCTCGCGCCGCACCGCGTCGGCGAGCCGGCGGGCGGCCTGGTAGGCCTCGGTGCGGGTGGCGCCGCCGACCTCCAGGAACAGCCAGCAGGCGCCGGCGGGCAGCCGGTCGAGCGCGGGCGGGCGAGGGCCGGCGGCGAGGAGGGCCTCGATCAGGTCGGCCGCCATGCCCTCGGCGGTCAGCGGGCCCAGCGGCAGCAGGGCGGGGACCGCGTCGGCGGCAGCGCCCTCGTCCGGGTAGCCGGCCACGACGAGTGCGCGGGCGGGCGGGTCCTCGACGAGCCGGACGGTGGCGCCGAGCAGCAGCGCGCAGGTGCCCTCGGTGCCGGTGAGGGCGCGGGCCAGGTCGTGGCCGTGCTCGGGGAGCAGTGCGTCCAGCGGGTAGCCGGAGCCGCGGCGGGGCAGGCGGGGCAGGCCCTGGCGGATGGCCGCGAGGTTGCGGTCGGTGAACTCCTGGAGCAGCGTGTGGAGTTGCCCGGCCCGTCCGGGTAGGGCGCGCAGCGTGTCGCGTTCGGCGGGGGTCAGCGGGCCGCCGACGGTCAGCTCGGTGCCGTCCGCGAGGAGCAGTTCCAGCCGCTCGACGCTGTCGGAGGTGCGCCCCCAGGCGAGGGAGTGCGAGCCGCACGCGTCGTTGCCGATCATGCCGCCGACCGTGCAGCGGCTGTGCGTGGACGGGTCCGGGCCGAAGCGCAGCCCGTGGGGGCGGGCGGCGCGCTGGAGGTCGTCCAGGACGACGCCGGGCTCGATCCGGGCCGTGCGGGCCTCGGGGTCGACGTCGAGCACCGCGCCCAGGTGGCGGCGGAAGTCCAGCACCACCGCGCCCGGCCCGATCGCCTGCCCGCCGATGCTCGTGCCCGCCCCGCGGGCCACCACCGGCACCGCGTACCGGCGGCACAGCGCGAGCGCGGTGCGCACGTCGTCCCGGTCGGCCGGCTTGACCACGCCGAGCGGCAGGTGGCGGTAGTTGGAGGCGTCGTGGCCGTAGACCGTGCGCTCGGCGGCGCCGAAGCGGACCTCGCCGCGCAGCTCGGCGGCCAGCTCACGGGCCAGCTCGGCTCCGGGGACGGCGGACGGACGGCTCACCGGGGACCTCCGGGGCGGTGCGGCGACGGCTCCGGCCGATCATGACAGCTCGACGTGCCGCGCGGCAGTGGGCCACCCCGCCCGTTCCTCCGACGGAGTGGCCGCCGTAGCCGCTGCCCCGCGATCCCGGGATCAGGGCTTGCGCCGGTTGGCCCCCGTGATCGTGCCGCGCGCGATGTGGGACAGCTTCGCCACCTCGAACGCCGGGTACGCCCCGCCCGCCAGGAGCGTGAACTTGACGCCCTCGCGCCCGCCCGGCTTCTTGTGCCCGGGCGGCAGGAAACGGCGGTGGTGCTCGGCGGCCCGGTGGAAGAACTGCGGCCGCTCGGCGCGCGTCACGCACCCGGCGAGGTCGAACACGAACAGGTAGTGCCGGATCATCCGGACGAACACCGCGTCGCGGACGGCGTACAGGTGCGGCTGGTCCTCCAGCAGCGCGAAGGCGCGCTCGTACTGCTCGAAGAGGTCGAAGACGCTGCCGCCGGGCGAACCGGTCGGGTGGACGGTCTCCCGGCGCCGCAGCTGCACGCACTCGCGCGGCAGGACGGCCACCCGCTGCGCGCCGAGCATCGCCTCGTACACGACCGGGATCTCCTCGTACCGGCCGTCGGGGAAGGCCAGCTTGAGCTCGGCCCAGTGGCCGCGGCGCACCAGGCGGTCCCAGATCAGCGGCGGCGCGCCCAGCAGCTCCGGGCGCTCGAACGGCCCGGCGACCTCGCCCCCGGCCGCGGCCAGCCGCTGCGCCGCGCCGCCGGCCCACTCGCGGCCGTTGTGCAGCCGGGTGTGCCCGAACTGCAGGACGTCCACCGGGCCGGTCTCCGCCAGCCGGTCCGCGAGCGCCTGGAGCCCGTCCGGCGGCAGTACGTGGTCGGCGTCCAGGAACAGCAGGTACTCGCCGGCCGCCCGCGCCGCTCCGGCGTTGCGCGCCACGCCCACCCCGACCGCGGCGTCCAGGTGCAGCACCGACACCTGCGGGTGCTTCGCCGCGAACGCGTCCACGAGGTCGCGCGGGGTCTCGGCGGAGCGGTCGGCGACCACGATCACCTCGACGTCCCGGAAGGACTGGCCGAGCAGCGAGTCCAAACAGTCCGCCAGCTGTTCGTGCTGGTCGTAAGCGGGGAGCACGACACTGATCAGGGGTGAGGGCATGACGCCGGAGCGTAAGAGGGCGCGCGAACCGTGGCAAAGCCCTGACGCCCCGTAATTCCGGGCAATCCCCGGCAAACCGCACGACCGTGCGCGATATCTTCACGCCGCCTTCCGGACGCGTCCACGCCAGAAACCTGGCCGTATCCGAACGGCACGGGCCCGCGACGCGCTGCGCGCCGCGGGCCCGTGGGGGTGCCGGAGGGGCCGGCTCGGTGCCGGCGGCCGGATCAGTACCAGTGGTGGGTCTGCCAGAAGGACCACGCGCCGCAGGGGCTGCCGTAGCGGGAGTTCATGTAGTCCAGGCCCCACTTGATCTGGGTCGCGGGGTTGGTGCGCCAGTCGGAGCCGGCGGAGGCCATCTTGGAGCCGGGGAGGGCCTGGACGAGGCCGTAGGCGCCGGAGGAGGCGTTGACGGCGAGGGGGTTCCAGGTGCTCTCGCGGGAGACGATGTTGCTGAAGCACTGGAGCTGGCCGGCGGGCACGAGCTGGGCGGCGATCTGCTGCGGGGTGCCGGTGGGGGCCGCGGGGGCGGCGCTGAGGGTCTGGCGCTGCTGGGAGCGGGACGCGGCGGCGTCGGCGTCGGCCTTCGCCTTGGCGTCCGCCTGGGCCTTCGCGTCGGCCTCGGCCTGCGCCTGGGCGGCGGCCTGGGCCTGCGCCTGGGCGGCGGCCTGGGCCTGCGCCTGGGCGGCCGCGGCGGCGTCGGCCTGGGCCTGCGCGGCGGGGTCGGCCTGCGGGGTCTGCGGCGCCTGGGCGGCCTGGTCGACGACCGAGACGGCGGCGACCGGGGTGGCGGCCTCGGCCGTGTCGCCGGCCTGCGGGATCGCCAGCGCGGCGGTGGCGGCACTCGCCACGACGAGGGTGGCGACACCGGTGATCAGGGAATTGCGGCGGGCATGGCTGAGCGGCATGACTGCGGAAGGTCCTTTTCCGTCGGGTGGCATCACACGACCGTCCTCGGACGGCCGCGGCGCCCCGGCGGAACCGGCGGGGCGGGCCGGGCGGCGCGGCGGTGGGACCGTCGGCGCTGCCTGGCGACGAGCCATTCTTGGCAGGGCCGGGGACGGGTGGCAAAGGCGCTCGCTACTACGCCGGGTAGTGGGTGCGGCGGGGGGTGGTCGCCCGTTTTGAGTGGATTGCCCGAGTTGTTCGGCTGGAGGTTGCGGGCCGGTTGCGGACGGTGATCCAGAGGGGGAACGGCATGGTGGCCTGCGTTCTTCAGGTGGGGTGAGGCGCCGGGCGGGCCCGGGATCAAGCGGGTCGGGCGCCCGGTGCGGGGCTTCTGCTACGGAGAGTCGTAGATGGGGAAACCCCTGTGGGCGGCCTCACATGTTTGGCGGGCGGAGTTCGGCGGAGAGTGGTCGGATCGTCACCGGAATGTGGTGGAATCCCGCCTTGCTGTGTTCCTGCCAAGCCGGGCTGGCAGGGCCCGACCCCTCCTGCCGCGCCGCCGCGGCGCGCCACGCTCGATCCTCCCGACCTGTCCAGGAGGTATCGATGAAGCGTCAATTCGGAAGGATCGTCGGTCTGTTGGCCGGATTCGTGTTCGCGGCGGGCATGACGGCCCTGCCCGCCGCGGCCGCCCCGACGCCGTCCCAGACGGTCGTCGGCGGCACGCAGGCCGCGCAGGGCGAGTTCCCGTTCATGGTGCGGCTCTCGATGGGCTGCGGCGGCGCGCTCTACAGCCCGCAGATCGTCCTCACCGCCGCGCACTGCGTGAACGGCACCGGCGCCGACACGACCATCACGGCCACACTCGGCGTCGTCGACCTCAACAGCCCCGACGCCATCACCGCGCAGTCCGCGTACGTGTACCAGTCGCCCGCCTTCAGCGGCGCGGAGAACGGCAACGACTGGGCACTCATCAAGCTGAGCGCGCCGGTCGGCGGCGCACAGGTCGCCACGCTGCCGGTCACCGACTCCACCGCGTACGACGACGGCACCTTCACCATCGTGGGCTGGGGCGCGGCCACCGAGGGCGGCGACCAGCAGCAGTACCTCCTGAAGGCCACCGTGCCGCACGTGGACGACGCGGCCTGCACGACCGCCTACCCGAACCTCGTCACCTCGGCCTCGCTGTGCGCGGGCTACGTCGACCAGGGCGGCGTCGACACCTGCCAGGGCGACTCCGGCGGCCCGATGTTCCGGGCCGACTCGGCCGGGCGGCCCGTCCAGGTCGGCATCGTCAGCTGGGGCAACGGCTGCGCCCGACCGGGCTACCCCGGCGTCTACACCAAGGTGAGCACCTACGCCGCCGACATCGCGGCGGCCGCGGCCACCCTCTGACCGGTGATGCGGAGAGGCGCCGGGGGGGGGGGGGGGGCGGGCGGGCGGCGGGGGGGGGGGCGGGGCGGGGGCGGGC
>NZ_JBHWGV010000052.1:20034-62737 GCF_042732955.1 Kitasatospora sp. NPDC059747
CGAGACACACACACCTCGCCACCCCCCCCCCCCCAGCGCGCGGCCCCCCGCCCCCCCTCGCACGGGGGGGGGGGCCGCCGGGCGGGCGCCCGCCCCCCCCCCCCCGCGCCCCCGGCGCGTGCGGAAGAAGGGGAGGGAGTGGGCCAAGAGGGGGTGCGGGCCCGGCGGTCTGCCGGGGCGGTGAGGGCGTGGGTCTGGTCGGGTGCGGCCCGTTGGCGTGGGTGGTCCCCGAGCGGGGCGTGCGGGCGTGGTGGTCTGCCGGGGCGGTGAGGGCGTGGGTCTGGTGGGGCGCGGCCCGTTGGCGGGGGTGGCCCCCGGGCGGGGCGAGGGCGGGCACCCCGGTTCAGTGGGTCGGGACGCGCGACAGCAGGCTGCGGGCCTGTCGGGCCTCGTGGGCGGTGCGGCCCATCGGGGTGGGCGGCAGGTGGGCGAGGAGGGCGGTCGCGGCCTCCGGCTCGCCCGCGTGGGCGTGGGCGGTGGCCAGGCGGGCCGTGACGAGGGCGTGGTCGTGGGGGTGGGTGGAGGGCGGCAGCTGGGTGAGCGCGGTGCTCAGGTGGGCCGCGGCGCTGCGGGCGTGGGACGGGCGGCCGAGGCTCGCGGCGAGGTCGCGGTGGCACGTGCCGTGGGCGACGGTCAGGACGAGGTGGGCGCGCGCGAGCCACGGGCTCGGTTCGCCCGCGCGCAGGGCCGCCGCGGTCAGCCGCTCGGCGTCGGCGAGGGCGCGCAGGGCGTCGGGGGCGGCACCGGCGCGGCCGTACGCGTGGGCCTCGGCGAGGGCGGCCCAGGCCTGGACGCCGGGCCGGGCGGGCAGGAGGAGTGCGGCGGAGCGGGCGGCGCCGGCGAGGGCCAGGGCGGTCGTGGGGTCGCCGTTCCACCAGTGCACCGAGCTCTGCCGGGCGAGCAGGTCGGCGACGGCGGCCCGGTCGTCGGCGGCGCGGGCCCAGGCGAGCCCGCGGCCGTACCAGGCGAGGGCGCGGGTGGGGCGGTCGCCGTCGAAGTGGGCCCAGCCGGCGAGCTCGGCGTAGCGGGCGGCGAGGGCGAGGACGCGGGCGTCCGGCCGCCAGCCGGCCAGGATGCGGGCGTGGTGTTCGAGGACGGCGGTGAGGTCCTCGCCGCCGATGTGGCCGAGGGCGGCGCGGTAGACGGCCAGCAGGCCGCTCTGGACGTCGAGGGCGGCCGCGTCGGGCCGGACGGCGCCGGCGGCCCCGGGCGCGCCGAGCGGGCCGAGTGCGCCGAGGTGTTCGCGTTCCTGCCGCACGGGCTGCCAGAGCTCGGTGAGTTCGCCGCCGGTGCCGAGCAGTGCGTCGGCGCGGACGGCGAGTCCGGGCGGCGGCCAGCGGCGGGCGTTCTCGATCCGGCTGATGAGGGAGTCGTCGTAGCCGAGCCGGCGGCCGAGTTCGGCCTGGCTGAGGCCGTGGACCGCGCGCCAGTGCCGCAGCCGGTGGCCGAAGCGCAGCCGGGCGGAGACGGGGATGGGGACCGGGATGGGGACAGGGGAGGGGGAGGGAGCAGGCGAGGGAATGCGGGGGAGCGGCACGGGGCCTCCCGGTGACGGTGGGGGTGCGCTCCGAGGGGGAAGCGCCATGCCGGGGTATCCCCATTGACGTAGACCCGTCAAACGAGTCGCCGTTCAACGCTGCCGTTCAAGGCCGCCGCTCAGGCCGCCACTCAAGCGAGGGGCGGAGCCCCTGGAACGCGGACCGGGCCCGGGAGCCTCCGCAACGGCTCCCGGGCCCGGCGTTCGTCACGCGCGGGGCGGACGGCTCAGGAATCCGCCGCCACCGCGGCCCGCCGCCGACGGCCCACCACGGCCGAGGCCGCGAGCACGATCGCCGCGGCGACCAGCGACAGGTACATCTGCTTGCGCCCGTCGGAGTCGGTGAACATGTACGCCATCACGAACCCGATCATGCCGATCGCGGTCCAGGTCAGGTACGGGTACAGCCACATCCGCACGGTCAGCCGCTCGGGCATCTCGCGCTCGATGATCTTGCGCATCCGCAGCTGGGTGCCGCAGATCACCAGCCAGACGAAGAGCGCGACCGCGCCGGAGGAGTTCAGCAGGAACGCGAACACCGTGTCGGGGGAGGTGTAGTTGAAGAAGACGGCGATGAAGCCGAACACCACCGAGGCCAGGATCGCGACCCGCGGCACGCCGCGCTTGGTGACGGTCGCGAACGCCTTGGGCGCGTCGCCGCGCTGGCCGAGCGAGAAGGCCATCCGGGAGGCCGTGTACATCCCGGAGTTGAGGCAGGACAGGACGGCCGTCAGCACGATCACGTCCATCACCTGGCCGGCGTGCGGGATGCCCACGTGGTTCAGCACCGCGACGTACGGGCTGGCCTTGACCTCGGCGGAGTCCCACGGCAGCAGGGTGACGACGAGCAGGATCGAGCCCAGGTAGAAGACGCCGATGCGCCAGATCACGCTGTTGGTGGCCTTGGTGACGGCCTTCTCCGGGTCCTCGGACTCGCCGGCGGCGAGCGTGACGATCTCGCTGCCCATGAACGCGAACACGACGGTGAGCATGCCGGTGAACACCGCGCCGACGCCGTGCGGCAGGAAGCCGCCGTGGCCGGTGAGGTTGCTGGTGCCGACCGAGTGGGTGCCGGGCAGCAGGCCGAACACGGCGAGGATGCCGATCACCAGGAACGCGGCGATCGCGACGACCTTGATCCCGGCGAACCAGAACTCGAACTCGCCGTAGGACGACACCGAGGCGAGGTTGGTGGCGGTGAGCACCGCCATCACGATCAGCGCGAACGCCCACTGCGGCACGCCGGGCATCCAGTGGTTGAGGATCTTCGCGCCGGCGGTCGCCTCGACCGCGAGCACCACGACCCAGAAGAACCAGTACAGCCAGCCGATGCTGAACCCGGCCCAGCGGCCGAGCGCGCGGTCCGCGTAGGCCGAGAACGAGCCGCTCTGCGGGTCGGCCGCGGCCATCTCGCCGAGCATCCGCATCACCAGCACGACCAGCAGGCCGGCCAGCGCGTAGGAGAGCAGGATGCCGGGGCCGGTGGCCGCGATGCCCGCGCCGGAGCCGACGAACAGGCCGGCGCCGATCACGCCGCCGATGGCGATCATCGACAGGTGGCGGTTCTTGAGCCCGGCCTTCAGGTGGCCGTCGCCGCCGTGCCCGCCGTGCCCGTCCGGTCCCGCCTGGTGGGGGACCTTCGCCGTCGTCGCCGGCTTGGTGGTGTCCGCACTCATCAAGGGTGCCCTTTTGCCTTTCCCGCGCGGTGTGACCCTCGGCTCGTCTCGCCGGAGGGTTTGTGGGGACAGACCCGCGCATTGCGGTGCAACCTAACTTCTACGCCCGAGTATCGGAACAAGGCCTCGATAACTGTTCGGTAAGCGGACGAGAAAGCGCAGGTCAGAGGGGGTGCAAAGGTGACGTGGAAGCCTCAAATCTGACGCAGCGTCAGATCGCGTGAGAGCGTTCCGGGATGGGAGGTCTATGCCTCTCGCAGGTCCAGGACGACGATCCGGCGCGCGTCCGCCGGCCGTCCGGTGAGGCGGGCCGCGAGGATCCGGGGGATGTCGCTCTCCTGCGCGTGGCCGGGGAGCAGGGCCACCTCCGCCCGTCGCACCCCGGGCTCCCCGTGGACGGCGTACGCCACCCGGTACGTCGTCCGCTCCGGCGGTGGCGTGCAGTGCTCCCGCCCGTCGACAGTCATCGGCACCCGCCTCCTCCGGGCCATTGTCGACCCGGTGTGGCCGAACGGGGCAAATCCGGGCAGAGTGGGATTCTCCGGAAGGGGTGGCCCTCATGCCCATGCAGACCACCTGGAAGGGGACGATCAGCTTCGGGCTGGTCAGCATCCCCGTTCACCTGTACTCGGCGACGCAGGAGCACGACGTCGCACTGCACCAGGTGCACGCCAAGGACGGCGGACGGGTGCGGATGAAGCGGTACTGCGAGCGGGAGGAGAAGGAGGTCCCGTACGCGGAGATCGCCAAGGGCTACGAGTCCCCCGACGGCCGGACCGTCACCCTCACCGACGAGGACCTGGCCGACCTCCCGCTGCCCAGCAAGAAGATCATCGACGTGCTGGCCTTCGTCGACGCCACCGAGATCGACCCGCTGATGTTCTCCAAGGCCTACTACGTCGGCGTCGCCGACAAGGGCGCGGCCAAGCCGTACGCCCTGCTGCGCGACGCGCTCGTCGAGTCCGGCCAGATCGCCGTCACCAAGATCGCGCTGCGCACCCGGGAGTCGCCCGCGGTGCTGCGCGTGCACGACGGCACCCTCGTGCTGCAGACCTGCATCTGGCCCGACGAGGTGCGCCCGGCGGCCGGGATCGCGCCGGAGGAGGACGTCAAGGTGCGGCCGCAGGAGCTGAAGATGGCCCGGTCGCTGATGGAGACGCTCTCCGAGGACTTCGACCTCTCCCAGCTCCACGACGACTACCAGCTGGCCCTGCAGCAGGTCGTCCAGGCCCGCCTGGAGGGCGTCGAGATCCCGCACGAGGAGGAGCCCGGCGAGGCGCCCGACAACGTGATCGACCTGATGGAGGCGCTGCGCAGCAGCCTCAAGCAGGCCAAGGTCGCGCACGGCGGCGACGGGCCCGCGGGGGAGGGGCCCGCGCCGCCGCGCAAGCGGGCCGCCCCGGCGAAGAAGACGGCGTCCGCGCAACCCGAGGCCGCCGCGACGAAGACCACCACCCGCAAGACCACCGCCCGCAAGGCGACGACCGGCGAGACGACGACAGGCAAGACGACCACCCGCAAGACCGCGGCCCCCCGCAAGGCCTCGTAGGCCGTGCGGGAAGGTCCGCGGACCAGGCAGTCCCCCTTTCCCGACTTCCCCCCTTTCCGACTTTCCCGACCGACGACGGGAGGCGATCCCCATGGACCTGCTGACCTACAAGGAACTCGACACCGGCCCCGACGCCCCGGCGGACCCGAGCTGGGGCCACCGGGCCTGGCACTGGCTGCTGAGCCTCAGCCCGACCGCCGTGACGATCATGGTCGCGCTCTCGATCGGCTTCTGCATGGTCGCGGTGCAGGTGTCCCAGGAGGTCGTGCTCGCCGTGCTGGCCGTCTTCTGGGGCCTGACCTTCATCGCGCTGGTGGGCGTGGTCGCCCGCTGGATGACGACGCCCGGCCGGGGCAGGCACCGGATGGCCGCCTGACCCCGGCCACGCAGGCGCGGGATCCGGGCGGGCTCAGCCGATCCACACCGTGGTGACGTTGCAGAACTCCCGGATCCCGTGCCCCGACAGCTCCCGCCCGAACCCGGAGCGCTTGACGCCGCCGAACGGCAGCGCCGGGTGGGAGGCGGTCATGCCGTTGAAGAACACCCCGCCCGCCTGGATGTCGCGCACGAAGCGTTCCTGCTCCGCCGCGTCCGTCGTCCAGACGTTGGAACTCAGGCCGAACGGCGTGTCGTTGGCGAGTGCGACGGCCTCGTCGAGGTCGGCGACGCGGTAGACGGTGGCGACCGGCCCGAAGGTCTCCTCCAGGTGGATCCGCATGGCCGGGGTGATGCCGGTGAGCACCGTCGGCTCGTAGAAGTACCCGGTGTCCCAGCCCTCGGGGCGCCCGCCGCCGCACTCGACCCGGGCGCCGTGGGAGCGCGCGTCCTCGACGAGTTCCTCCAGGTCGTCCCGGCCCTGGCGGCTGGCGAGCGGGCCGACGTCGGTGGCCTCGTCCATCGGGTCGCCGACCCGCAGGGCGCGCATCGCCTCGCTGAAGCCGGCGGTGAAGGCGTCGTAGACGTCGGTGTGGACGATGAAGCGCTTCGCGGCGATGCAGGACTGGCCGTTGTTCTGCGCCCGGGCCCGGACGGCGGTGCGGACGGCCGCGTCGAGGTCGGCGGACGGCATCACCACGTACGGGTCGCTGCCGCCGAGTTCCAGCACGGCCTTCTTGACCTCGTCGGCCGCGGTGGCGGCGACCGCCCGCCCGGCCGGCTCGCTGCCGGTGAGGGTCACCGCGGCCACCCGGCGGTCCCGGATCACGCCCTCGACCGCGCCGGAACCGATCAGCAGGGTCTGGAAGCAGCCCTCGGGGAAGCCGGCCCGGCGGAACAGCTCCTCCAGCGCGACGGCCGTGCGGGGCACGTTGGAGGCGTGCTTGAGCAGGCCGACGTTGCCGGCCATCAGCGCGGGCGCGGCGAACCGGATCACCTGCCAGAACGGGAAGTTCCACGGCATGACGGCCAGCACTGCGCCGATCGGGCGGTAGCGGACGTAGGCGCGGGCGGCGCCCGAGTCGGCGACGTCGGCCGGGGCCGGGTGCTCGTCGGCGAGCAGCGCCTCGGCGTTGTCGGCGTACCAGCGCATCGCCTTCGCGCACTTGGCGGCCTCGGCCCTGGCCGCGGTGAGCGGCTTGCCCATCTCCTCGGTCATCGTGCGGGCGATCGCCTCCTGGTCCTGGTCGAGCAGGTCGGCGGCCCGGCGCAGCAGCGCGGCGCGGGAGGCGAAACCGGTGGTCCGGTAGCTGTGGAAGGCGGCCTCGGCGAGGGCCAGGCGCCGGTCGAGGCCGGCCGCGTCGAGGGGTTCGAAGGTCTGCAGGATCTCGCCGGTCGCGGGGTTGACGCTTGCGATGGGCATGCGGGGGGCTCCCAGGGTGTCGGGGAAGGGCCTGTGCCCAAACCTGCCCGACCGACCGTCCCCGGACACGCCACCGCCGCCCGGCGTGTCCTGCCGGGCGGTGGGCGGGGACGGCCGGGCGGTGCGTGGGGACGGCCGGCGCGGGCTACTCGGGCAGCGACTCGACCCGGGCGGCGGCCTCGCGCGCACGGGCCCCGGCCCGGGTGCGGCCGGCCGTCACCAGGCGGTTCGGGAAGCGGTGCAGGTACTCGGCCTCCAGCTGGCCGGTGCGCAGCGTGTGGCGCTTGAGCGCCTCCTCGGAGCCGTACAGGAACGTCTCGTGGCGTGTGCGGTGCAGCTGTTCCAGCTCGTGCAGCAGGATGTCGTTGCCCAGCGCGTGCGGGGAGACGCCCTCGGGCCTGAGCTGCGGGGCGGTGGCGTGCCGCATGTCCGTACCTCCTCGGCGAATGCCCCCCTTGTACCCGGTGCCCGGCTACCCGCTCCAGTACACGCGTTCGGGTGACGGGCGGCATCTCGGGGTGGGCGCCGCGCCGCGGGTCCGGGCAGGCTGTGATCATCGAGCCTCGACATGAGACGTAGGATGAATCCTTCGTTTCCACAGAAACCGCGCGGACGGATCGCTCATGCCCCTTCCCAAGGCCGAACTCCACCTGCACATCGAAGGCACGCTGGAGCCCGAGCTCGCGTTCGCCCTCGCGGACCGCAACGGCGTCGCACTGCCGTACGCCGACACCGAGGAGCTCCGCGAGGCCTACTCGTTCAGCGATCTGCAGTCCTTCCTGGACCTGTACTACGCGCTGATGGCCGTGCTGCGCACGGAGGAGGACTTCGCGGACCTCGCCGACGCCTACCTCGCCCGCGCCGCGGAGCAGGGGGTCCGGCACGCGGAGATCTTCTTCGACCCGCAGGCGCACACCGCGCGCGGCGTGCCGATCGGCGTCGTCGTGGACGGGCTCACCCGCGCGCTCGGACGCAGTGCGGAGCGGTACGGCATCAGCACCCAGCTGATCATGTGCTTCCTGCGGGACGAGTCCGCCGACTCGGCGCTGGAGACCTTCGAGGCCGCGCGCCCGTACTTCGACCGGATCGCGGGGATCGGCCTCGACTCGGCCGAGGTCGGCAACCCGCCGGCCAAGTTCCGCGAGGTGTACCGGCGCGCGGCCGAGGCCGGGCTGCGCCGTGTCGCCCACGCCGGGGAGGAGGGGCCGGCCGGGTACGTCACGGAGGCGCTGGACGTGCTGGGCGTCGAGCGGATCGACCACGGGCTGCGCTGCCTGGAGGACGGCGAGCTGGTGGCCCGCCTGGTCCGCGAGCAGGTGCCGCTGACCCTGTGCCCGCTGTCCAACGTCCGCCTGCGGTGCGTCGACACGCTCGCCGACCACCCGCTGCGGGAGATGCTGGACGCCGGGCTGCTGGTCACCGTCAACTCCGACGACCCGGCCTACTTCGGCGGCTACGTCGACGACAACTTCCGGGCCGTCCAGCAGGCCCTGGCGCTGGAGCCGGAGACCCTGCGGCTGCTCGCCGCGAACTCCTTCCGCGCGTCCTTCATCGACGACGACCGGAAGGCCGAACTCCTGGCCGAGGTGGCCGCGTTCACCTTCCCGCCGGTCGAGTTCTGACGGCGGGTCGCGCCTGCGCCCCCTCCGGGCAGTGCTTGGGGTCGAGGGGGCGGAGGCGCGGCAGGTCAGAGCAGGGTGCTCCAGTAGTACCAGAACCGGTTGAGCACCAGCAGCGCGATCACCGCGTACCAGAGCACCGGCACCACCCAGTGGTAGCGCGCCGCCTCCCGCACCACCGGCCGCAGCCCGCGCCCGACCGGGATGATCCCCGAGCGCAGGTTGTGCAGCGTCGTGTACCAGAACAGGGGGATCATCGTGGCCCACACCACCATGCAGTACGGGCAGAGCGCGCCGATCCGGTAGAGCGCCTGGTACATCAGCCAGGTCACGAAGCCGATCCCGAACAGCGTCCCGGCCTGGAGGCCGAGCCAGAACCAGCGCCGGTACGCCGCCCCCGCGAGCAGGCCCGCGCCGATCGCCGCCACGACGGCGAAACCGGCCAGGCCGAGCAGCGAGTTGGGGAAGCCGAAGGCCTCGGCCTGCTCGCTGCGCATGATCGAGCCGCAGCTGATGATCGGGTTGATGTTGCAACTGGGGACGTACGACGGGTCCTTCAGCAGCCGGAGCTTGTCCAGCGTGAGGACCGCCGAGGCGAACAGGCCGACCGCGCCGCCGATCAGCAGCAGCCAGGCGAACGGCCGGCCCGCGCCGTACGTCCGCCCGGCGGGGGCGGCCGTCACCCGGTCACCTGCTTGACCATGGCGGTGAACTGCTCGGGGCTGACGGCCTTCCCGCCGGTGAGGACGTCCAGCTTCTTGCCGTCCAGCTTGACGGTCGGGGTGCCGGTGACGCCGCTCTTGTTGAACTCCTCGTTCACCTTGGCCGCCCACGGCGCGTAGGTGCCGTCCTGGACGGCCTTGACGAAGGCGTCGGTCTTCAGGCCCGGCACCTGGCCGGCCAGGTCGAGGATCTTGTTGGTGTCGCCGAAGCCGTCGGTGCGCTCGTCGGGCTGGTTCTTGTAGAGCACGTCGTGGAAGGCCTTGAACTTGTCCACGCCCTCGTTGAGCGCGGCGCCGGCGGCGGCCAGCGCGGTGCGCGAGCCCTTGCCGCCGAGGTTGCCGTCCAGGAACGTCGCCAGGTGGTACTCGATCTTGTACGTGCCGGCGTCGGCGAGCTGCTGGATCGCCGTTCCGGTGGTGGTCTCCAACTGCTCGCAGAACGGGCAGCGGAAGTCCTCGTAGATCTCCAGGGTGTGCGGGGCGTCGGCCTTGCCGTAGGTGATCACGGTGCCGTTGGTGCCGCCGGCGTTGGCCGGGACGACCAGCGGGCCGCTCGCGGAGCCGCCGGAGGAGCCGGAGGAGCCGTTCACGGCGAAGGCCACGCCGCCCACGATCGCGAGCAGGGCGACGGAGGCGGCGCCGACCACGACGCGGCGGCGGACCCGGTCCGCGCGCTCGGCCTGCTCGCGGGCGGCGCGCATGCGGTCGGTGGCGGAGGTCCTGGTGCTGCTCTTGCGGGAGTTGCTCATGGGGTGTCGTCCTGTGCTCTCGGGTGCTCGCGGGCCTGCGGAAGAGGGCGCGCGGGCGTGCGGAAGGGCGGGCGCGCGCGGGGATCCGGCGCGCGGTGAGAGGACCGGCCGCGACCGTGGGAGGGGTCGCTCAGCCGGCCGGGGCGAACACCGGCGGACCGCGCCGCACGGCGGGGCCGAGCACGACGTCCTCGGCCGGGACGCGGACCCGGCTGGCCCGCGGGAAGGGCACCCGGACCACCGGACGGGCCGGGACGGGCGCCGAGAGCAGCGGCAGCAGACGGGCGGCGGCCGGCAGGTGGCGGTGCAGGAACTCGGCCGTCATCCGTGCCGAGCGCGCCAGGCCGGCCAGCGCGGCGTCCGCGCGGCGCAGCCAGAACGCGCCGGCCAACCCGATCGCCGTGTGCAGCAGCAGGAGCAGCGCCAGCCCGGTGTGCGGGGAGACTCCGTGCCCGAGCAGGAGGCCACCCAGGGACCCGCCGCCGCACAGCAGCGGCTCGAAGCCGCGGGTGGCGCCGGGCGGCAGCGACGGACAGCTCGCCTGGGCGTAGCCGAACAGCGCGCTCACGCCCAGCTCCAGCGGCAGGAACACCGCGGCGACCGCCGGGTAGCCGCGCTCGCGGCCGGCGAGCGCGAAGGCCACCGCGAAGACGGCGGCGGAGGCGACGGCCAGCGTGCCGGCGGGCAGCGGGCGGCCGGTGACGAGCACCTGGCCGAGCCCGGCGAGCAGCACGACCAGCGCGGCGAAGACCGCCGCGCGGAGTGTCCTGGTGACCGGGCCGGAGTAGTGCATCGCACCCGAGTCTGCCACAGGTTGAAACCCGAACGGTCCGGCCGACAGCCCCCTGTGGGGAGCCTCACCATGGCCGCTGAGCTGGGCTTATGTCGTCCTTACGCGATCGCGGGGGGCGCGGCGCGGCGATCACCGGGCGGCGGCGACCCGCGCCTCGACCAGGTCCCGGAAGTGTTCGAGGTCGCCCCGCACGGCCCGCTCGATCGCCCCGGCCTGGGCGAAGCCGCGCGGCCCGCCGAAGGCCTCGTGGACGGCGTCCGGGTCGTACTCCACCCGGATCTGCAGGCGGGTGTGCCCCGCGTCGATGGGCAGCAGGGCGAACGCGCCGCGCAGCCGGACCCCGTCGAGCGTCCGCCAGGCCATCACCCGGCCCCGGCCGCGGTCGGTGATCTCGGTCTCGACGTCCCGCTCGGAGCCCCCGATCGCCACCCCGAGGTGGGCGAGGTTCCGTCCGTGCGGGTAGGCGCTGCGCACCCCGTCGACGAACTGCGGGTAGTCGTGCACCCGGTGCAGCTGCTCCCAGGCGGCGAGGACGGGGGCTGCTATGTCGATCTGCTCCTCCAACATGGTCATGACTGGACCGGACCTCCTGCGGTTGGTCGCTCCGCCGGTTGATCGTGGAGTGGTTCCAGCCTGCGCTCCGGAGCGGCCGCGGGCAAAGGGCGCACGGGGGCGCACCCGCCGGGGCGCGGGGTGCGGGGCCGTGCGGGAGACTGGGCGCATGCCGGAGCTGCCCGAGGTCGAGGCGCTGTGCGCCTTCCTGCGCGAACGGCTGACCGGGCGGGTCGTCGCCCGGGTGCAGCCGGTGGCGATCAGCGCGCTGAAGACGTACGACCCGCCGGTCACCGCCCTGGAGGGGCTGACGGTCGGGTCGGTCGCGCGGCACGGGAAGTTCCTGGACATCGAGGCCGGCGGCCTGCACCTCGTCATCCACCTGGCCCGCGCCGGGTGGCTGCGCTGGAAGGACGGCCTGCCCGCCGAACCGCCGCACCCGAGCCCGAAGAACCCGCTCGCGCTGCGGGTGCGCCTGGCCGGCGAGGCCGGGGACGGCTTCGACCTCACCGAGGCCGGGACGAAGAAGGGGCTCGCCGTCCACGTCGTCCGCGACCCGGCCGAGGTGCCCGGGGTGGCCCGGCTCGGCCCGGACCCGCTGGACCCGGGCTTCACCCCGGAGTCCTTCGCCGCGCTGCTGAGCGGCGAGCGGCGGCAGCTCAAGGGCGTCCTGCGGGACCAGACCGTGCTGGCGGGCGTGGGCAACGCCTATTCGGACGAGGTGCTGCACGCGGCCCGGATGTCGCCGTTCAAGCTGGCGTCGAGCCTGACCGACGAGGAGACGGCGCGGCTGTACGCGGCGCTCGGCGACACGCTGCGCGACGCGGTGGAGCGCTCGCGCGGGCTCGCGGCGGGGGAGCTGAAGGCGGAGAAGAAGCTGGGGATGCGGGTGCACGGCCGCACCGGGCAGCCGTGCCCGGTGTGCGGGGACACCGTGCGCGAGGTGTCGTTCGCGGACTCCTCGCTGCAGTACTGCCCGACCTGCCAGACCGGCGGGAAGCCGCTGGCGGACCGGCGGCTGTCCCGGCTGCTGAAGTGAGCTGACGTGAGTGGTGCGGCAGCCGGGACGCGGGTCGGTGCGGGTGCGGGTGCGGTCGCGGGTGCGGTGGCGGGTGCGCTCGCTCAGCGCTTGATCGCGACGCCGCCCCAGTAGTACGCGGCCCACGGGTTGGCCGGCGGCGGGCCGTCCGGGCGCCAGGCGAGGACGGGGGTGACGCCCGGCTCGACGAGGTCCCAGCCGTCGAAGAAGCGCACGACGTCGTCGCGGGTGCGCGGCACGAGGGTCATCCCGCCGGCCCGGGCGGCCTCGGTGACCTGGCCGACGGCCACCGGGTCGAAGTCCTGGGTGGGGGTGGTGAGCGCGAGGCAGCTGCCGGAGGGCAGGGCGTCGCGCAGCGCGGCGACCCGGCCCCACGGGTCGTCCTCGTCGGCGATCAGCATCAGCACGGCGATCATCAGCAGGCCGACCGGCCGGTCCAGGTCGAGAGTCGCGGTGAGCGCCGGGTCGGAGAGCAGTTCCCCGGGCTTGCGCAGGTCGGCGTGGATGTAGGTGGTGCGGCTGGCCGGGGTGGAGACCATCAGGGCGCGGGCGTGGGCGAGCACGATCGGGTCGTTGTCGACGTACACCACGCGGGTGCCGGGGCTGACCTCCTCGGCGATCTCGTGGGTGTTGGGCGAGGTCGGGATGCCGGTGCCGAGGTCGAGGAACTGGCGGATGCCGTGCTCGCGGGCGAGGTGGCGCACGGCCCGGCCCTGGAAGGCGCGGTTGGCCCTGGCCATCTCCTTGATGCTGGGCACGGCCTGCTCGATGGCCTCGGCCATGGCGCGGTCGGGCGGGAAGTTGGTCTTGCCGCCCAGCCAGTGGTCGTAGACGCGGGCCGAGTGGGGAGTGGTGGTGTCGACGCCGAAACGTTCCCACTGGCTCAGCTCGGCGGGCTCGTCCTCGTGCTGCTCCCGGTCCGGGAAGTCCTGACTTGTCGTCATGGCCACGTCCTCTGATGGCAGATCATCACACTGGAGGGGGCCAGCGTAGCGGGCCTGTGTGGAACCTGTGCGTCCGGTGGGGGAAGGCCGGTGCCCTTGGGCCGTCGGAGTGGTGATCAGGTCCGTCGGGGGTGCCGACCGGGAGCCGGGGTTCCGGGCGGGGGAAGCATCCACCATGCTGTCAGATCGTCTGATTACCTCTCGGATTACTACGAACCCTGGCCCCGGGTCCGGATCGGGCCGCCCGTCCCGCCGGCTGCTGCTCGTCGCGGCCGGAATGTCGCTGCTCGGGGCGGCGGGCTGTCAGAACCCCTTCGACGGTGCGGATCCGCCCCCGGCGCCACCTGTGCCGGACGCCGCCGAGGCGGGCGCGGTCGGGGCGGCGCCGATCGGGTCCCCCTCGCAGTGGGCCTCGCCCACGGCCTCGCCCACCGCGCCGCCGTCCGCGACCCCGTCGAGGGCTCCCTCGCCCACTGCGACGGGCTCGCCGAGTGCGCAGGCCACGCAGGCCGCGCAGGCCGCGCAGGCCGCGCAGGCCGCGCAGCCCGTGCACAAGGTGCTCACGCAGGCGGAGAGCAAGCCGGTGTACGAGCTGGACCCGTCACGGAAGGTCGTGGCGCTCACCATCGACGACGGCCCGGACCCGCGGTACACGCCGGCCGTCCTCGACCTGCTCCAGAAGTACGGGATCCGGGCGACGTTCTTCCTGATCGGGGAGAACGCCGTCGAACACCCGGCGCTGGTGCGGGAGATCGCGGACCGCGGCCACCACATCGCCAACCACACCTGGACCCACCCGGACCTGCGGCACATGTCCGATTCGAAGGTCAAGGACGAGCTGGAGCGCACCTCGGACCTGCTCCTGCGGACCACCGGCCGGCAGCCGACCTGGTTCCGCGCGCCCGGCGGGGACTGGTCGGACGCCTCGCTGCGGATCGCCGCCGACCTGGGGCTGCGGAACATGGCCTGGTCGGTGGACCCGCGCGACTGGGCCAGGCCGGGGACGTCGGCGATCATCGACACCATCCTCAAGGACGTCCGGCCCGGCTCGATCGTGCTCAACCACGACGGCGGCGGGGACCGGTCGCAGACGGTGGCGGCGATCAAGGCGTACCTGCCGGTGCTGGTCGACTCGGGGTACTTCTTCACGGCCCCGCCGAACTGAGGGCGGTGGTGGCGGTGGCCGGTGCGGCGGGTAGCGGTTTGCTTGCTTAAACCACTCGAAAAGGTGGATTGGAAGAACCGTTTCTGCGCTTTTTGGGCCCATAGGGTGATCTCGCACCAATTCACCAGGTACCGCCGGGTACCACCTGAAAGGCCCTCAATCATGCGTCTCCGCAATGCCGTACTGGCCTCCGCCAGCGCCATCGCCCTCGTTCTCGCCGTTCCGACCTCCGCCGGCGCCGCCACCGGCGATTTCCTCTACAAGGTCGGCCCCGGGGTGCTGACCGGCCTGGCCGATCCGGAGAGCCGCGTGTGCATCGACCTTCCGGAACTCGGGAACGGCCCGGCCTTCGCGCCGGAGAACCTCACGAGCTCGACGGCCACGGTGTTCCTCGACGCCCACTGCGACGGGGACGTCTTCTACGTCATGAACCCGGGCAAGAAGCTCGGCGACAAGCTGAAGCTGCGCTCGGTCATCTTCTCCTGACCGGCGGCGACGGGTGAGGTGGCCGGGGCCGGGCGGTCGGCGTAGCGTCGAACTGTCCGGCCCGGTCGCCGGCGCCTCGTCGTGCCCCGTGGTCGGGCGCCGCAGCCTGGGCAGAACGAAGGAGGCCTGGGATGACCGGCAACGGCTACGCCCACCCCGAGGCGCTGGTCCGCACCGACTGGCTGGCCCACCACCTGGACGACGGCACCGTCAGGGTCGTCGAGGTGGACGAGGACACCAGCGCGTACGAGCGGGACCACATCCCCGGCGCGGTCGGCTGGAACTGGGCCACCGACCTGCACAGCAGCGTCGGCCGCGACTACGTCGACCGGGCGGGCGTCCAGTACCTGCTGCGCGCGGCCGGGGTGGAGGACGACACGACCGTCGTGCTGTACGGCGGCAACAACAACTGGTTCGCCGCGTACGCGTACTGGCTGCTGCGGCTGCGCGGGTTCGGGCCGGTGCGGCTGCTGGACGGCGGGCGGAAGAAATGGGAGCTGGAGGGGCGCGAGCTCACCCACGAGGTCATGGACTACCAGCACACCTCGTACCGGCTGACCGGGCCCGAGCGGCCGGAGCTGCGTGCGCTGCGGGACGAAGTGCTGGGCAAGGCCGAGGTGTTCGCGAAGCCGGGCACGGACGCGGTGCTGGTGGACGTCCGCTCGCCGGCCGAGTTCCGGGGCGAGCTGATCGCGCCGCCGCACCTGCCGCAGGAGCAGGCGCAGGTGCCCGGTCACATCCCCGGCGCGCTGAACATCCCCTGGTCGCAGGCGGCCAACGACGACGGGTCGTTCCGCTCGGCGGAGGAGCTGCGGGCGCTGTACGGGGGCCGGGGCGTGGGGCCGGAGCGCGAGGTGATCGCCTACTGCCGGATCGGTGAGCGCTCGGCGCACACGTGGTTCGCCCTGACCGAACTGCTGGGGTACCCGCACGTCAAGAACTACGACGGCTCCTGGACGGAGTACGGCTCGCTGGTGCGGGCGCCGGTGGCGCTCGGGGCGTGAGGGCGCCGAAATCCGGCGTTCGGCCGGTTGCATCATTTCGGCTTGTTTCTTTGCATGAACATCTCATAATCCGGGAGTGGATCCGGGGCTGCCGGGACAAGGATCGATCCGACCCTTCGTCCCAGCGATCCTGGAGGACCCGTTGCGCAAGAGGCTGATCGTCTCCGCCGCGAGTGCCATGGCCCTGTTCCTCGCCGTCCCGGCGTCGGCCGCCGACTTCCAGCCGGGCGCCCCCGGCATCGGCGACTCCTACTACCCGACTTACGGCAACGGCGGCTATCACGTCTCCCACTACGACATCCGGCTGAAGTACCAGCCCGCCACCGACGAGCTGGAGGGCACCACCACCATCCTCGCCACCACCACCCAGGACCTCTCGCGGTTCAACCTGGACTTCGCGCTGAACGTCCAGGAGGTCCGGGTCAACGGGCGGGCGGCCACCTTCGCCACCAGTGGGGAGCAGGAGCTGGAGATCACGCCCGCCCGGCCGCTCGCCAAGGACAGCCAGGTCACCGTGGTCGTGCGCTACAAGGGCGTGCCGTCCACCGTGAAGCGCTACGGCTTCACCGCGTGGCAGCGCACCCCGGACGGCGGGGTCGCGGCCGGCGAGCCCGAGGCGGCGTGGTGGTGGTTCCCGAGCAACGACCACCCCAGCGACAAGGCCACCTTCGACGTCTCCGTCCAGGTGCCCGACGGCAACGAGGTGATCAGCAACGGTGTCCTCGTGAGCAAGAGGTCCCAGGCGGGCTGGACCCGCTTCTCCTGGCGCGAGAACAAGCCCCAGGCGACATATCTGGCCACCCTGGCGGTCGGCAAGTTCGACGTCACCCAGGACACCACGGCGAGCGGCATCCCCGTCTACAACGCGTACAGCAAGGACCTCGGCGAGAACGCCGACGCCGCGCGCGCCAGCGTCGAGCGCACCGGCGAGCTCGTCGACTGGCTCAGCGGCTACTTCGGCGAGTACCCGTTCAGCTCCGTCGGCGGCTACGTGCCCAACTCCAAGGCCGGCTACGCGCTGGAGAACCAGACCCGGGTGTTCTACGGCGCCAAGCAGTTCGCCCGCGGCTCCAACACCTCGGTGGTCGTGCACGAGCTGGCCCACCAGTGGTACGGCGACAGCGTCTCCGTCGCGCACTGGAGCGACATCTGGCTCAACGAGGGCTTCGCGTCGTACGCGCAGTACCTGTGGTCCGAGCACGAGGGCGAGGGCACCGCGCAGGAGCTCGCCGACTACGTCTACGCCTCGCACCCGGCCGGCGACAAGTTCTGGACCATCAAGCCGGGCGACCCGGGCGCGGACAACCAGTTCGACTCCGCCGTCTACGACCGCGGCGCGGTGGCGATCCAGGCGCTGCGCAACACCGTCGGCGACGACGCCTTCTTCCGGATCCTGAAGGGCTGGCCCACCGAGCACCGCTACGGCAACGCGAACGTCAAGGACTTCCAGGCGTACGCGGAGACGATCTCCGGGCAGGACCTCGGGGAGCTCTTCACCACCTGGCTGTTCACCCCGTCGAAGCCGGCCGTCGGCCCGGCGCCGAAGGCCGGCGTCGACTCGCAGGCCTCGCTCGCCGCACGCTCGGACGCGGTGGGCGCCGCCGACGAGCCGCAGGCCGTCGTCGAGCCGAAGTCCTGGCAGAAGATCCAGGACAGCCACGCACGCGGCGGCGAGCGCTGACCTCACTGCCGAACCGACCCCGCGCCGTGGGCCCCCCGGCGATGAACCCGGCGGCGGGCGGCGCACGGGGTGTTGGGGCCGCCCCCGCGCACGCGGGCCGGGGGGGGGGGGCCCCCGGCCCCGCCCGGGGCGGCGCGCGCTCACAACACGCCCGACCCGCCCCCGCGCCGTCCGCCCCACGCTGTACACGGGGGGGGGGGCCGGCGAAGGGTATGAGGCGCCGGACCGGGAGCAGGCGGCAGGGTGCGGTGCCGACCAGGGCCGGGCGGATGCCCGCCTGCTCCTCGAACTCCCGGCCCACGACCGGGAAGTGGGTGTCGTTGTCGTTGCCCACGTCGATCGTCTCGATCCAGACGCGCTCGCCCGCGACGGCCATCGGGAAGCGGCGCAGCTTGCGGCGCGGGGCAGGCGCCAGCGACTCGGCGTAGTGCAGGAAGGTGTTCCGGTTGTGGCCGACGCCGAGCAGCAGCACGTGCGCGTCCAGGTCGTGCAGCGCACCGAACGGGGACTCGCGGCCGACCGCGTCGCCGAGTGACTGCCGGGCGGTGATCCGCGCGGCCTCGGCTCCGACGGCCGCGACCGACGCCTGCGGGTGCGGGCTGCGCAGGCTCTCCGGGAGCGCGCGCAGCGCCTCCGCTATGGCGCCCATCGGCGACGGCATGGCGGGGTGGAACAGCGGGACCGCGGCCCGGCGTTCGGCGATCTCGGGCGTCGGGACGCCGGTGTGCTCCGGGTGCGGATCGAGGACGACGGACCCGGTGAAGGCCGGCACCACGACCGTCCCGGTGGGCCCGACGGCCGCGCGCAGGCTCGCGACGACGGCGTCGGCGCCGCCCTCGACCCGGCCGAGGCTGGAGAGCGACGAGTGCACGATGAGCGCCATGCCCTCTCGGACGCCCATCGAGCGCCAGGCCTCGGTGAGCCCGGCGGCGGTGAGCGGCTCGGTGAGCGGCTTGTTGAGCGGTGTGGTGCGCGGCGTGGAGTCGTGTGCGGTCATGGTGCCCCCGTTCGTCTGGTCGTTCGGGGCCGACCATAGCCCGGGGGTCTGACAATCGATCAGTTCACGGCGGGGCTCCGGCGTTCGACGAGGACGACGTCGCGCCAGCGGCCGTTCAGGCGGCCGACGCGTTCGCGGGTGCCGACGGTGCGGAAGCCGGCGCGGTGGTGGAGGGCGAGGCTCGCGCCGTTCTCCGGGAAGATCCCGGCCTGGACGGTCCAGATGCCGGCGGCGTCGGTGGAGGCGAGCAGGGCCGACAGCAGGGTGCGCCCGACGCCGCGCCCGTGGGCGGCGGGGGCGACGTAGACGGAGTGCTCGACGACGCCCGCGTAGGCGCTGCGGGCGGAGACGCGGGACACGGCGGCCCAGCCGAGGAGGGTGCCGTCGTCGTCGAGGGCGACCAGGCGGTGCTCGGGCAGGCGGGAGGCGTCGAAGGCGGGCCAGTCGGGGGCGGCGGTCTCGAAGGTCGCGTCGGCGGTGTCGATGCCTGCCTGGTAGACGGCGAGGACGGCCTCGGCGTGGTCGGGGGTCATCGCCGTGATGTTCACCGGGCGTCCTCGTCGAGCGCGGCGAGGACGCGGGCCTCGTCCTCGGCGGTGAAGCCGTGGCCCAGGGGCGGTGCGCCGCGGTCGCGGTCCCAGGCGAGGACGTCGGCCGCGGTGACCGCGAGCGGGGTGGTGGGCAGGCCGGCCGCGCGGGCTCGGGAGGCGTCGCGCTGCTGGCCGGGCCAGAGCCCCTCCTCGCGGACCAGCGGGAAGAACGGCGGCGGCGCCGTCTCCGGCGGCACCGGGACGACCTCGACCTCGGTGCCGGCGACCGCGGCGCAGGTGGCGATCACCCCGCCCAGCGTGACCGGTTCGGCCGGGCCGACGGCGTGGAACGCGCCCGGCCGCTCGTCCTGGACGAGCCGCAGCACGAAGCGGGCGAGGTCGCGCGAGTCGACCAGCTGGACGGGCTGCTCAGGCCGCCCGGGGAGCGCGATCCGGCCGCCGCCCGCCGCCCGACGCGCCCAGTAGGTGAGCCCGCGCTGGTCGTGGGGGGGGGGGGGGGGCCCGCGCGCGCCCCCCCGCCCCGCGCACCCCCCCCCCCCACCCCACACTCCCGCCCCTCCCCCTCCTGTCCCCCCCCACCGACCTCGTCCTCGCAGGCGACCTTGAGCCGGCCGTACGTCTCCTCGTCCAGCTGCTCGGCCTCCCGCAGCGGTGCCCGGCGCGGGGTGGACTCGTCCGAGCCGGGGGCGAGCCCGGCGCGCTCGTAGACCGCGTGGCTGGAGATGAACAGGTAGCGGCCGACGGAGTCGCCGAGCACGTCCATCGCCCCGGTGACCTGGCGGGGGAAGAAGCCGCTCAGGTCCACCACCGCGTCCCAACCGCCGTGCCGGAGGGCCGAGTAGTCGCCGGCGTCGCGGTCGCCGGTGAGGCGGGTCGCGGCGGGGAACAGGCCGGGGTTCGTCCGGCCGCGGTTGAAGAGGGTGACGTCGGCCCCGCTGCGCAGGGCTTCGTCGGCGATGGTGCGGCCGATGAAGGAGGTGCCGCCGAGGAGGAGAATTCGCATGCGGCCGAGCCTACTTCGGCGGTTCAAGCGGTTTTCAGCGCGCGCCGGCCAGGCGCGGGTAGTCGGTGAAGCCGGCGGCGCCGTGGGTGTAGAGGCGGGCCGGGTCGAAGGCGGTGAGCGGGGCGTCGACGGCGAGGCGTGCGGGCAGGTCGGGGTTGGCGATGAAGGCGCGGCCGTAGGAGACCAGTTCGGCGAGGCCGGAGTCGAGGACGGCCTCGCCGCGGGCGCGGTCGGTGGCGGCGCGGTTCTCGCCGACGTTGGCGATCAGCGGGCCGTGCCAGCGGGGGCGGAGGTCGGCGAGGGCGGGGTAGTCGTCGTTGTCGGTGAGGTGGAGGTAGGCCAGGCCGAGGCCGTCGAGTTCGTCGAGCAGCGCCCGGTAGACGGGTGCCGGGTCGGCCTCGGCCATGCCGAACTGCGGGTTTCCGGGGGACAGCCGCAGGCCGAGCCGGTCCGGACCGATCGCCGCGGCGACGGCGGTGACCAGCTCGACCGGGAAGCGGAGGCGGTCGGCGAGGGTGCGCGGGCCGTACTCGTCGGTGCGGAGGTTGGTGTTGTCGGCGAGGAACTGGTGGATCAGGTAGGAGTTGGCGCCGTGCAGCTCGACGAGGTCGAAGCCGGCCGCGAGGGCGTTGCGGGCGGCGTCGACGTGGTCGGTGACCGCCCGGCGGATCTCGTCGCGGGTCATCGCGCGCGGGGTGACGGCGTCGGCCTTGGCGCCGTCGCGGACGTGCACCGGGCCCGGGGCCGGGACGGCGGACGGGCCGGCCGGGACGTCGCCGAGCAGGCGGTTGAGCGGGTGGCCCTGGCGGCCGCCGTGCATCAGCTGGGCGACGATCCGGCCGCCGGCCGCGTGCACGGCCTCGGTGACGGCCCGCCAGCCGGCGGTGTGCTCCGGCGTCTCCAGGCCGGGCAGGCGCCAGCCGGACTGGCCGGCCCGGCTGGGCCAGATTCCCTCGGTGATGATCAGGCCGGCGCTCGCGCGCTGGGCGTAGTACTCGGCGACGACGGGCAATGGTGTGCCGTCCTCGGTCGCCCGGTAGCGCGTCATGGGGGCCATGACGACGCGGTTCGGCAGGTCGAGCGCGCCGAGGCGGTAGGGGGTGAGGAGCGGGCCGGTGATGGCGGTGGTGGTCATGCCCGCACGGTAGAACCTGACACCGGTGTCAAGTTCAAGCGGTGTCAGGTTCAAGCGGTGGCCGGCGCCGCGGCCTCGTCCAGGACCAACTCCTCGATCCCGTAGAGGAATTCCTCCATGGCCGAGCGTGGCAGCACGGCGGGATCGGCGGTCATGACGAGGCTCAGCGCGTCGGCCGTCCGGACGGCGTCCAGGGCGTAGGTCAGGCCGGGGCGCGGCTCGAAGTCGACGGGCCAGGTGAGAGTGGTGCGGTCGTCGCCGCCCACTGCCTCGGCGGGGACGGGCGGGGCCAGCTCGCGGGTGTCGTTGAAGACGCAGGACCGGTCGGCGAGCGGGACGCCTCCGGCGGCGAGGGCGGCGATCTCCTCGTCCAGGCGCAGTTTGTCGTAGTAGGCGTGGCGGTAGGTGCCGATCGCGGCGGCGTGCGTGCGGCGTACGATCCCGCCGAACTCGCCGGTGGCGTCCGGGAGGTGGAACAGGCCCTCGCCGGCGACGGTGCTGACGGCGTTCGCCAGTTCGGGCAGGAAGCGGTTGTTGACGACGACGTGCAGGACGGCCTCGGAGGAGCCGGAGAGCTTGGCGGTCATCGCGGCCGTGGCGGCGAGGAGGACGGAGGAGGAGCTCACCCGGTGTGCGGCGGCGACGAGTTCGACGGCGGCGGGCAGGGCGGGGGAGCGCAGCACGGCGTTGGGGAAGCGGGTCGCGGCGGGTCCGTTCGGCTGGGGGAACAGGCGGGCCGGGCCGAGTCGCAGCTTGCGCAGGAACTGCTTGCGGGCGCCCGCGTCCCGCCGCCTGCCGCGTTCGGAGGCCTGGAACTCGGCTTCCTCCAGCGGCTGTTGGGCGGGCTCGCGGAGCGCGGCCAGCTCGGCGGGCGCGGTGCCGAGGCAGAGTGCGGTGAGGTCCGCGACGAGGCGGGTCATGCCGTTGCCGTCGACGGCGGTGTGGGCGAGCACCAGGCTGACGTGGCGGGCCAGGCCGCCGTGCTCGACCACGCCGACGCGGATCGGCCACTCGCCGGCGCAGTCGAACGGGCGGGCCGCCAGCTCGTCGTGCAACCTGGCACCGGTGGCGGCGAGTCGGCCCGGGTCGGGGCAGTGTTCGGTGTGCACGGCGAGTCGGCCGTCGGGGTCGACGAGCTGGCGCAGCCGCCCCTCCTCGTCCGGGACGAGCCTGGTGTGCAGCGCGTCGTGGAGGTGGAGCAGCCGGTCGAGGGCGGTGAGCAGGACGGGCAGCGGCAGGCCGGGGTCGAGCGGGGCGGCGGTGGTGATGGTGTAGCGCGGCGCGTCGCCGGGGGCGAGGCGCCGGACGGCGTCCCAGATGGCCTGCTGGCCCCAGGTGGCCGGCCCGGAACCGGACCGGCCGGACGAGAAGGCGATCTCCGGCAGTTGACGAGTGGTCACCGTGTGGCTCTCCGTAAGGGCGTGGATCGGTACGTCCTGGCTGGTGCGGTGGGAGCGCGTGGGCCGTTCGGGGAGAGTGTGGCGCACCGGCCGCCGGGCCGTCGAGAGAGCGGGTGACGAGCGGGCCTAATGGACGTCCGCGGTGACCGCGTAGACGTCGGCGAGGCGGGCGTCGAACGCGGGCCGGGTGAACAGGTAGTCCTGGCTGCCCGCGGACTCCAGGGCGTACGCGGCCAGCACACAGCCGGTCCGGGCGGCCTGTTCGTCGTCGAGGCCGTCGGCCTTCGCGGCGAGGAAGCCGGCCCGGAACGCCCCGCCGCCGCCCGCGCCGTCGGGCAGCCGGGAGATCGGCGCGGCGGGGACGGCGATGGAGGGGCTGGTGGCGTAGTCGATCCAGACGCCCTCCGCGCCGAGGGTGGTGATCCAGGCGCCGACCCGGTTCAGCACGTCGGCCGCCGCCCAGCCGGCGTGCTCCAGGAGGGCGGCGCGCTCGCGGCGGTTGGTGACCAGGTAGGTGGCGCCGGCGAGGACGGCGTCGGCGCCGGCCCGGCCGAGCCGCTCGGTGCGGCCGGCCACGTCGACGAGGTACGGCAGGCCGCGGCGGCGGCACTCGGCGGCCCGCTCGGCGAGCACCTCGGGCTCGGCGGGGCCGAGGAAGACCAGGCCGACGTCCTGCGGCCAGCCCTCGGGGCCGGGCGCGTCGTCCTCGGCGAGGGCGCCGGGGTGGTAGGAGACGATGCGGTTGTCGTCGGCGTCGGTGGTGCGGGTGTAGCGGGCGGTGGCCAGGCCGGTGGAGATCCGGACCCGCGAGGTGTCGACGCCGACCTCCTCCAGCCGGGCCCGGTACTCGCCGAAGTCCTTGCCGGCCGCGCCGAGCAGCAGTGGCGCGCGGCCGAGCCGGCCGAGGCCGAAGGCGACGTTGGCGGCCACGCCGCCGTAGCGGACCTCCAGGTCGTCGACGAGGAACGACAGGGACAGGTGCTGGAGCTGGGCCGGCAGCAGCTGGCTGGTGAAACGGCCGGGGAAGGTCATCAGGTTGTCGATGACGATCGGGCCGGTGACGGCGATTCTCATGGGGTGCCTCACCTGGGGTGAATGGGTGCGAGCGGGACTGTGCCGGGGGAGGCGGGGGAAGGGGATCTCAGAGGGCCCAGAGGACCCAGGCCAGCAGGAGCAGGTTGGCGGTGCCCTGGGCGACGGCGCTCGCGAGCGCGGAGCCCGTCCAGGCGCGGCAGACGCCCAGGGCGACGCCCATCGCGAAGACGGACGGCAGGACGCCGCAGATCACCCGGGCGTTGAGCGGGTTGAGCCCGTAGTCGCCGAGGTGGACGAGGGCCCAGCCGGCCGAGGTGACGGCGATCGCGACGAGCGGGCCGCGGGTGCGGGCGACGGCGTCGTACAGCACGCCGCGGTAGCAGACCTCCTCGACCAGCGGCACCAGGAGGCCCATGCAGAGCACCATGGCGACTCCGGCGACGACCGGCTGCCCGGGGGCCATCTGCCGGAAGAGCTCGGGGACGAGGGAGGTCCAGTTGTCGGCGCCCCGGCCGAACGCGGCCCGGGTGGCGAACACGGTGTTGGCGTAGGCGAGCACCACGAGGCCCGTCCCGGCGAAGGCCGGGAGGAAGCGGAAGCGGCGCAGGCCGGCCGCCGCCCACTCGACCCGGTCCAGGACGGTGACGACGGCCGCGCTCAGGCCGACCGAGAGCACCATCAGCGGCATCGACACCGCGCCGGCGATCCGGACGACGGCGAGCACGGCGAACACCTTGGCGGCGGAGGAGGCCGGCGCCTCGCGGTGGTGCCGCCTGAGCCGGTGCAGGGTGCGCCGGCGCAGGGGAGTGCGAGCCCGCCCGGCGGTGGCGGGCGCGGGGGTGGCGGGCGCCACCGCCGGACGGTCCGCGGTCACGGGTGGCTCACCCCGCCTTCGCGGGGGCCGGGGCGGAGGAGCGGCGCAGGCTGGGCAGCCACCAGTTGTAGCGGCGGAACAGCAGCAGCGTCGCCGGGACGAACAGCATCCGGATGAGCGTGGCGTCCAGCAGGACGGCGAGGCCGAGGCCGGCGCCGTACTCCTGGAGCATGATCGTCGAGGAGAGCGCCATGGTGCCGAGGCTGCCGGCCATGACCAGGCCGGCCGCGTTGATCACCCGGCCGGTGTCGACCACCGCCCCGACGGTCGCGCTCTCCTGGTCGGCCCCGCCGCGCACCAGGTCGCGGACGCGGGTGACCAGGAAGATCTCGTAGTCCATGCCGAGGCCCATCATCAGCACGGTGAGGAAGATCGGCAGGTCGTCGATGATCGCCTTGTCGAGCCAGAAGTGGAAGACCAGCACGGTGATGCCGATCGCCCACACGTTGCTCATCATGATCGTGAGGATCAGCCGGATCGGGATCAGCAGCGAGCGCAGCGCGAACACCAGCATCACGAAGACGCCGACCGAGACGAGCCCGATCATCTGCCAGAAGCTGGAGTCGAGCGCGTCGCCGTACTGCCGGTCGACCTGGGTGGCGCCGCCGACCGCGAGCGGGCCGACGTCGCGGGCCGCGGCCGTGACGTCCTGGATCCGGTCGACGGTGTGCACCGCGGCCTCGGTGTAGGGCTTGTCGGCGAGTTCGACGACGATCCGCAGCGCGCCGTCGTCGGACAGGTAGTCGCGGCGGACGTCGGGGCCGAGCGCGTCGAGGTCGGCGGCGCTCACCGGCGTGCCGAAGGGCCTGGTCACGGCGGAGACCCGGGCGACGCCCGGCACCGCGGCCAGCTTGTCGGTGAGGTCGGTGACGGCCTTGCGCCCGCTGTCGGTGAGGTGGTGCTGCCCGTCCACCGCACCGGGGTCCGGCCGGCCGACGACGAGCGTGGGCAGCACGGAGGCGTCGCCCCACTCGCGGGCCACGAGCTCGAAGCCCGTGCGCGAGTCGGTGGCCGGGCTGAGCGCGACCGGGTCCGCCGTGGAGCGGTGCTGGGCGGTGATCACCGCGAACGGGACCGTGACGGCCGCGAAGAGCAGCACGATCGCCACCTTGCGGCGGCGGGCGAGGTCGGCGGCCCGCTTCAGGTGGCGGCCGAGCGCGCTGCCGTGCTCCAGGTCGGCCAGCGGGTCGCGGCCGAGCCAGAAGAAGCGGTCGCCGAGCAGGACCAGCAGGGCCGGGGTGAGCGTCAGCGCGGCGAGCAGCACGATCGGGATGCCGATCAGGCCGCCGTAGCCGAGCGGCGGGATCCAGTCGACGGGCGAGAACAGCGTGGCGCCGAAGGCCAGCACCACGGCGACCGCGGCGAGCAGCATCGACTCGCCCGCGTGCGCGGTGGCGTGCACGGCGGCGTCCTTGGGCGAGCGGCCGGCCAGCCGTTCCTGCCGGTAGCGGGAGGACAGCAGCATGCTGTAGTCGACGCCGGCGCCCAGCATCACGAAGTTCATGATGGTGATGGTGAACTGGGTGAGCGTCACGCCGTGGCCGAGCGCGAACAGCGCGGCCTGGCTGACGGTCATCGCGAGGCCGATCGCCGCCACCGTGAGCACGGCCGGCACGACGGCCCGGAAGAACAGCAGCAGGACGAGGAAGATGATCGCGTAGGCGACCGTCTCCATCAGCGCGTTGTCGTCCTCGGCCTTCTTGTACGTGTCCTTGATCAGCGCCAGCTCGCCGGTGACGTGGGCCTCGACGTCCGGTCCGGCCCCGGCGGCGCGCTGGGCGCCGGCGATCGCCGAGCGGAGCCAGTCCACGTCCGGGTCGTGCCCGGCGCGCTTGGCGAAGCTGACCGAGACCAGGGTGGCCTTGCCGTCCTTGGCGACCAGCCGGTCGACGGCCTCGGCGGGCACCGGCACCGGGAAGGTGCGCCAGTCCGTCGCCTTGGTGAACGCAGCCGAGATCGGCAGGAGTTGGGCGTCGTCGGTGACGGCGACCGCCTGGCGGGCCGGATCGGCGAGGGCCGCCGGGACCTGGCCGGCCGCGACGGCGGCGTCCACCGCCTGCCGGCGGGTGTCGGGGGTCGCCGGCGTCTGCGCGGCGGCGAGCTGCTGGTCGACCTGGGTGCGCAGGCGCTTGAGGTACTCGGTGGTCGAGTCCCGGTACAGCGTGTACGCCGAGGTGGACTGCTGCACCTCGCCGGTGCGTACGCGGGTGGCGATCTGCTCGTCCAAGTCGGCCAGCATGGCGCGCAGTTGGGAGCTCCGGACGTCCGGCGCGCCGATCGCGACGATGGACTCGCGCTGCGAGCGGGCCGGGAACGACTCCTCGACGAGCCGGTCGGCCCGGGCACTGCTGGTGCCCGGCACGACCTTGGACGCCCCCTGTTTGGTGAGGACGTCGTTCAGCTGCGAGGCGAACGGGAAGCACGCCGCGATGACCAGCACCCAGATCACGAGCACGGTCTTCGGGCGGGCGGTGAGCCCCTCGGCGAGGCGCAGCAGCCGGTGCTGCACCGCGCCGTGGGTGGTCTCCGCCGCCGGTGCGGGTGTGGCGGTGGTGGTCATGCGCTGCGGACTCCCTCGCGGTGCCGGCCGCCCGGCCCGGTTCCGGTGGTGGTGCCCGGGTTGGTCCCGGTGACGACGACGAAGGTGTGGCGCAGCTCCAGTGCGCCGTGGCGGGCGACGTGTTCGGCGAGGCCCTTGCGGATCAGCTCCAGGGCGTGCTCCTCGCGGCTCTGGTCGACGGCGTCCTTGAAGCCGGCCGCCGCGCCGGAGCGCTGGACCCACTCCAGGGCCTCCTCCGGGGTGGTGGCGGGCAGCACCTGGTGGCCGTCGCGCTGGACGTCCACGGTGAGGCCGGCCTTGGTGAACCAGCGGGCCACGGTGGCCGCGTCCTTGGGCAGGTTGACCCGGATCATGCCGGTGAGCAGCGACGGGTCGGCGGTGAACACCTTCTCCAGCTGCTCGATCAGCGTCTTGAGGGCGTCGCCGCGGGTCTCGATGACGACGATCCGGCCGCCGGGGCGCAGGACCCGCTTGATCTGTTCCAGCAGTCTGACCGGCTTGCTGTAGCAGATCGCCCAGCCGACGACGACGAGGTCGGCGCTGTCGTTCGGCCGGGCGCGCAGGAACTCCTCCATGTCCCCCTCCTCCAGGGAGACTTCGAGGTCCGGGGAGCGCATCGCCTCGGGCAGGACCTTGGCCTTGGCGACGGACAGCATGCCGGGGGACTTGTCGACCGCGCGGACGGAGCCGCGGCCCTCCAGCTTCCGGACGATGTCGTGGGTCAGGTGGCCGGTGCCGCAGGCGAGTTCGAGGACGTCGTCGCCGGGGCTGACGGTGACCTCGCGCAGGGCGGCGAGCGAGTGGACGCCCATGACCGGGCTGAAGTAGGTGTCGTAGCTGGAGCTCGCGGCGTCGTAGTCGGGCGTGGTGTCGGCGTTGGTCCGGCTCAGGGTCAGTCGCAGGGCGCGGGCGGCGAGTCCGAGGCGGCTCATGGCTGGCTCCTTGGGGTCGGGACGGGTGCGGGCATCGTGGTAAGGGGTGGTGCTCGGCTCGGTTCCTCTACGGGGCGGGGCTGGTCGCGGTGGGGCTATTCGTGGTGGGGCTGGTCGCGGTGGGGCGTGGTCGCGGGGGTGCTGCTGTGGGCGAACTGTGCGGTGGAACCTGGGCGTTGGACCGGGCGGGACAGGTCGGCGACGAGCAGGAGCCCGCCGGTCCCGGCGAGGGTGCCGAGCACGGCGGCCGTCGCCGCCGGGGCCGAGGCCGCCGCGACGGCCCCGGCGGCCAGTGCCGCGAGGGCACCCGCCGCGACCGCCGCGCGGGGCGCGGTCACGGCGGCGGTGAGGAGCGCGGCCGAGGCGGCCAGGGCCGCGCACCACGGGCTGTCGGAGGTCGCGGCGGCCGGCAGCGCGCCGCCGACCAGCAGCAGCCCGGCGGCCGGCACCCAGGCGGGCCGGTGCCGGCCCGCCCGCCGGTGGAGCGCGGCGGCGAGCACGGCGAGCGCGGCTCCCACCGCCGCGGCGAGGCACCACGGCAGGTCGGGCGCGTGCCCGTCGCCGGGGGCCAGGCCCGCGCCGAGGACGGCGCCGGCCGAGGCCCCGGCCAGAGCCGCGACCGCCGCCCGGAGCGCGGGCGGTGCCGGACGGCCCGCGGTGGCGGGACGGCTGCCGGGTCGCGTGGCGGCCGCGGTGTTCACGGCCGGGCCGCGGCGCCGGAGTCGGCGAGTTCGGCGAGCGCCTCGACCGCGTACCCGTCGTCGGCGTCCGGTTCGTCGTCGGCGAGGAAGTGCTCGGCCCGCGCGCCGAGCGCGTCCAGCACCCGGTCGAGGTGGTCGGTGGTGTGGGTGGCCATGAAGCTGAGCCGCAGCCGCGGGGACGCGGCGGGCGGCAGGACGGGGTTGGTGTAGACGCCGGCGTCGATGAGCTCCCGCCACAGCAGGAGGGTCTCGATGGTGCCGCGGGTGCGCAGCGGGATGACCGGGGTGGCGCTCTCGCCGGCGCTGATGCCCCGCTGGGCGAGGCCGGCCCGCATGTACTCGGCGTTCTGCTGGGCGCGTTCGGCCCGCCACGGCTCCTCGCGCAGGATGCGCAGGGCGGCCAGGGCGGAGGCGGCGCTGGCCGGGGTGGCCGAGGCGCTGAAGATCAGGCTGCGGGCGTGGTGCTTGAGGTAGTGGATGACGTCCTCGTCGCCGACGACCGCGCCCCCGAGGGAGGCGAGCGACTTGCTGAACGTGACGGTGATGAGGTCGACCCGGTCGGTGAGGCCGAAGTAGGAGCAGGTGCCGCGGCCCTTGTCGAGGACGCCGAGGCCGTGGGCGTCGTCGACGATCAGGCGTGCGCCGCGCCGCTCGCACACCTCGACGATCTCCGGCAGGGCGCAGAGGTCGCCCTCCATCGAGTACACGCCGTCGACGACGACGAGCTTGCCGGCGCTGTCGGGGACGGAGGCGAGGACGCGGTCGAGCGCGGCGGGGTCGTTGTGCCGGAAGCGTCTCAGCTTGGCGTCGCTGAGCCTGCCGCCGTCGACGATGGAGGCGTGCGCGTCGCGGTCGGCGAAGACGACGTCGCCGCGGCCCGCGAGCGCGCTGATGGTGCCGAGGTTGGCCTGGTAGCCGGTGGAGATGACGGCGGCCGCGGGCTTGCCGTAGAAGTCGGCGAGTTCGGCCTCCAGCTGGTCGTGCAGGGCCAGGTTGCCGTTGAGGAACCGGGAGCCGGTGCAGGAGGTGCCGAACTGCTCCACCGCCTGGGCGGCGGCCCGCTTGACGCGCGGGTCGGCGGTGAGGCCGAGGTAGTTGTTCGACCCGCACATGACCAGTTCGCGGTCACCGAGCGTGACCGTCGTGCCCTCGTTGCCGGTCAAAGGCAGGAAATACGGGTAGATGCCGGCCGCCATGGCATCGCGGGCGGCCGTGTAACCGGAGACTTTCGAGAATATGTCCACCATATTTCCCTCGAATTCAATGGGCGGTGCCCCGGCGGGCCCGGGCGCCGTGCTTTACCGGCGCGCCGAACACGAAATGTCATGGACACCCGGCCGCGGACGGGCAGGTGAAAGTTCCACGGGTGCGGGAGAGTGGCCCGGGCTGGGGACGGCGCGCCGTTGCGCTGTGCCCGGGCTCGGTGCACCCCGTCGTGCCGATGCTCGGCAGACGATCGACGAAGGATGGGTGTGCGGCGGTCGGCAGGGTCAACGCCCAGCGTGGGATGACTGCTTGGCTGCTCGCCAGTCAGTGCGGGAAGGGTCGTCCGCAGTCGTGCCGACCCTTGCCGGACCCGTGTGGGCGCAGCCGGAACCGCATGGCTCGCAATGATCCCCCGTGGATGTCGAAGAGCGTTCCCCCCGGCCCGGGTGAATTCCCGGGCCGCCTTTTCGATCATCGTGCGCAGCAAACATGAGGCCGCAGACCGGTGGAGCTTCCGCCGTTTCTCCGCCGTCGGCCGAGGAAACGAAAGCATGCGCGATGGAGGCTGTCAACAACCATTCGGCGGTGGCGTGTTGGGGTTTCTGTCTGGTACTCGCCGGTCTGCTAGGCTGCGTCCGACCGTCTGGACGGTTTGTAACACGGAGAGAGGGAACCACCGGTGCGTGATCAACTGCTCGACGCCGTCGAGCGGCTTCTGGTGCGCGGGGGCGTCGACGCGGTGCGCCTGGACGCCGTCGCCGTCGAGGCCGGCGTGAGCAAGGGCGGGCTGCTGCACCACTTCCCCAGCAAGCGGGCGCTCGTACAAGGTGTCGTCGAGCGCCTCGCGGACCGGTTCGAGGCCGTACTGCCCGGTCCGGACGCGCCGGCCGGCGCGTTCGCGCTCGCCTGGCTGGACGCCAGCATCCCGGCGGAGTCGCCTGCCGGGGACACCAGCGGCGCCGACCAGGTGCCGGTCGCCCTGCTCGCCGCGGCCGGCGGGCCCGAAGTGCTGGACGTGCTGCGGGAGCGCTACGACCGGTGGCAGCGGCGGCTCGTGGACAACGGACTGGATCCGGCCGTCGCGACGCTCGTCCGCTTCGCGGTCGACGGCTGGTGGACGTCCCGGCTGCTCGGCCTCGCCACCCCGCACGACGACCTGCACCGACGGCTGCGCGGACTGATCGTCGAACTCACTGGGCAGGGAGACGGGTTCACGCAGTTGGTGGCCCCGGGCAACCGGGATTTCACGTAGCGCACGCGCCGGCTTCACGCCGCACGGCCCGAATCCACCCTTCGCGAGTTCACGGCAACTTAACCGTGGGGCGGACGATTTAACACCGCATCAGCTGAGCACGACCCGAGTTCACACCGCACGGAGCCGGACGATCGAGGGGGTCGCCCGGCCGGTCGACCCGGACGGGACCATCCCGTCCGGCCGAGTCACCACCATGACGGGGGACGGACGGCATGACGGCATACCTTCTGGTCGGAGCAGCGATCTGCGCCGAGGTCACGGCCACCCTGGCGCTGCGCGCCTCGCACGGTCTCACCCGGCTGATGCCCAGCGTGGTCGTCGCGATCGGTTACATCGCGGCGTTCGTGCTGCTCGCGCAGGCGCTCAAGTCGCTGAACGTGGGCCCGGTCTACGCGGTCTGGTCCGGCCTGGGCACGGTCGGCGCGCTCGTCGGCGGGGTGGTCGCGTTCGGCGAACCGGTCAAGCCCGCGTCGGTGGCCGGGGCGGTGCTGGTCGTGGCCGGCGTCGCGGTGATGTACCTCGGCGGGGGAATGAGTCACGAATGACGGTATGACCCGCGACGGAGGAGTCCCCATGCGTGCCACGCCCGCCCCGAGCCCGGTGCTGCGCTTCACGAAGGCGTCGATGCTCGTCACCGACGTCGGCTTCCTGGTCTACTGGGCGGCCACGCTGCTGGCCCTCGTCCCGGCCGAGTACGCGTACAAGGACTACGACAACCCGGTCCTGAGCGACTGGAACTACTCGTTCGTGCTGCTCGACGTGCTCGCGAGCGCCACCGGCCTCACCGCGCTGCGGCTCGGCCGCTGCGGCGCGGCGGGCGGGGCCCGGCCGCTGATGCTGGTCTCGCTCGCGCTCACCAGCACGGCCGGGCTGCAGGCGGTCGCGTTCTGGGCGCTGCGCGGGGACTTCTCGGTGACCTGGTGGCTGCCGAACCTGTTCCTGCTGCTCTTCCCGGTGCCCGGAATCGTGCACCTCGTGCGGCGGATGGCGGTCGAGGCGGGCCGGACGCCGGCCTGAACCCGCCTGCCCGGTCGGCCCGTTGGACATGTTGACGGTGTTCTCCGCGGCACCGTCAGCCGTGCTTCAGGTAGTCGAGGGCGCGACGGATGGGGGGCTCCTTGCCGTGCGGGACCAGGTGGCGGTGGTACTCGCGGGCCAGCGAGGGCGGAAGCGTCCCCGCGATGTCGACGGCGCGCCGGACGGTACGGGCCGCGCCGTCGACGTCACCGGCGGCCAGGTGGGCCTTCACGCCGTCGAGCAGCCAGCGCCCGGTGAAGGTGGACGGGCCGCCGGACGGCGGCGCGGACCCGGACGCCGCCACCGCGTCGAAGTGGTGCGCGGCCTCGTGCGGGCGGCCGAGGAACAGCGAGGCCGTGCCGTGCGCGGCAGTGAGGATGCGTTCCAGGTTCCTGGTCCCGGAGCTCTCGCCCGGCGCCGGACGGCCGCCGGTGGCGATGAGGGCCCGGCCGGCGAGGTACAGCGCCCGGGCGACGTCGTCGGCCCGGCCCAGGCGGGCGAGGGCCAGCGCCTCCTGGCTGTGCAACTGGCTCGCCGCGGCAGGCCGGAGGCCGGGCCCGACGGCGCGGGCGGCGGCTATGGCGAGGAGGGCGTCGGCCGGATCCCCGGCGATGGTGTGGCAGTACGCCAACTGCCGGAAGGCTACGACGAGGAGGGGAGCGTCTCCGGCGGCTCCGGCCGCGCGGATCGAGACGAGGGCGTGGCGCTCCGCGCGGGCGGCCTCGTTGAGGGCGTTGCAGAGCCACGTGCAGAGCTGGGCGGTGCGGGCGGCGAAGCGGTAGAGCCGCCGACGGGTCCGGTGGTCGTGCTGCGCGGTGGCCAGCAGGTGGACGACCAGCCGGTGCTCGGCGTGGGCGGCGGCGTACAGGCTCTCGGCCGGCACGAGGGTGCCGCCGTGGTGCTGTTCGAGGGCGGTGACGCGGGTCTCGATCCACTCCAGTTGCTCGTCGGCCGGTCCGGACCCCGGCCGGTCGGAGTGTGCCGCGGACTCCGTCGAACGGGCGACTGCCGCGCGCAGTTGGGCTCGCAGGGCGGATCCGGTGAGGAGCAGGGCCGACGGCCCGGGCGTGACGGGGTGGTGGACGGAGCCTGCCAGGGCGAGCAGTGCCCCCTCGTCGGTGTGGGGCTGGTGGAGCAGGGCGGCGTCGCCGGTCGCCAGGTGGAGCCAGTGCGGCCAGCCGAGCAGGTAGATCTCGCGGGCCGGAATGCCGTGGATGCGGGCCATGGCCAGCTGGGCGGTGTGCTCGGGCACGGTGCGGCCGGACTCCCAGCGGGAGACCTTCTCCCGGCGGGCGGCCATCTGCCCGAGGCCGAGTGCGGCGTGGGTGCGTGCGACGAGGCCGGCGTACTCGGGCTGGGACAGGCCCAGCGCCGCGCGCAGCACGAACAGAGGGTGTGTCAACGAAGGCGTCCCTCGGAGGGGTCGGGAGCCGCCGGGGGCGGGATACCCCGGGCCGGGCAGTGGATCCTAGGCAGGTCCGTCCGTGCGCTCCCAGGCGTGGAGGCACCCCCGGGGCATGGCCGACGGCCTTGCGGCGCACGGCCGTTGTGTGGCTGGTCGTGTGGCCGGTTGTGCGGCCAGCTGTGTGGCCGGTTGTGCTCGTACGACGCGGGGTGACCGGGCGGTGGCAAAAGGAGAAGGAAGCGAACCGCCGCCGGCGTCCGCAAGGCGCTGTGAAGCGCTACTCGTCGTCGCCGTCGGCCGATTCGATGGGCTGGGCCCCGGCGTCGTCGCGGCCGGTTTCGACTTCGCTCTTCGTCATCGAACTTTCGTGCGGTGCGGTGTCCCGCAGGAATTCGAGGGCGCGTCGGACGGCCGGCTCCCGCCCGTGGGCGGACAGCCGGTCGCGGTATTGACGGGCGAGTCCCGGCGGGAGCGTTCCGGTGACGTGGACGGCGCGGTGCACGGCGACGGCCGCGGAACCGAAATCGCCGACGGCGAGATGGGCGTCGACGGCGTCGAGGAGCCAGGAGCCGGTGTGCGGTGACGGGGCGCCGGCCGGCGGTGCCTGGAGGGAGTCCACGAGGACGCGGAAGTGCGGCTCCGCCTCGTGCGGTGCGCCGAGGAGCAGTGCGGATCGGGCGCGGGCGACGGTGACGGTCAGCCGGTGCGGGGCCGCGCCGAACGGGGCTGCGCCGAACGGGGCCGCGCCGAATGGGGCCGCGCCGAATGGGGCCGCGCCGAATGGGGTGTCGCCGGCCGCCGGGGTGGCCGAGGCGGCCTTTCCGGCGCGGTCCAGCGCCCTGGCGCTGCCGGCGGCGTGCCCCAGCCGGGCGAGGGCGAGCGCCTCTGTGCAGTGCAGGGCCGTCATGGTGCCCGGCGACGGCCGGGTACCGACGGTGCGGGCCGCTCGGACGAGCGCCAGCGCGTCGACCGGGTCGCCCCCGACGACGTGGCGCGCGGCGAGCCGGGCCGTCGCGACCGCCGCGAGGTCGGGCTCCCCCGCGGCGGCGGCCGCGCGGACGGCGGTGAGGTTGTGGCGCTCCGCGCGGGTCTCCTCGCCGAGGGCGCTGCTCAGCCAGGCGCAGACCAGTGCGGTGCGGGCGGCGAACCGGAAGAGCCGCCGGGCGGCCGGGCCGTCGTGGCCGTGGGCACCGATCAGGCGGACGACCAGGCGGTGTTCGGCGTGGGCCGCGCCGTACAGCGCGGCGGTCGGCAGGTACGTGCCGCTCTCGTGCCGTTCGAGCGCCGACGTGCGGGCCCCGATCCAGCGCAGCTGCTCGGCGGACGGGCCGGTGTCGTGCGGGCCGGTGTCGGGCGGGCCGGTGTCGTGTGGGCTGGTGTCGTGCGGGCTGGTGTCGCGTGGGCCGGTGCCATCGGGATTCCGGTCGGCGTCGGTGGTGGCGCGGACGAGTGCGGTCCGGAGGTGCGCGGCGAGCGCCGCGCCGGTGAGGAGGAGCGCCGCCGGGCACGGCGCCTTCGGCAGGTGCAGCGCGCTGTTCAGGGCGAGCGCGGCGCCCGCGGCGGTGTACGGCTGGTCCAGCAGGACGGCGTCCCCGATGACCAGGTGCAGCCAGTGCGGCCAGCCGAGCCGGTGCACCTCGGGGGCGGGGACGCCGTGGTGGTGCGCCATGGCCAGTTGCGCGGTGGGCTCGGGGACCGTGCGGCCCGATTCCCAGCGGTGCACCTTCTCGCGGCGGGCGGCCATCTGCCCGAAACCGAGTTCGGCGTGGGTCCGTGCGACGATGCGGGCGTATTCGGAAGGGGAAAGCCCTTCCGCGGCCCGGATCAGGGCGAGGGGGTGCGCCAAGGATGCAGGATTCAAGTGTTCAGGACCTCGTGGGGGAGCCGCTGCCCGGCTCCGGCAGGGGATTTTAAAAAGGTCCTTCAGGAATTGGCCACGCACCGAGGCAACCCGGAGGCACGCCCCTGGGCATTGCCGCACGGGAGGGGACCGGGTAGTGGAGTCCTCACGAACTGACCGGAATACCGGCCGATGCGATTCGGCCCGCCGCGATTCGACCGATGCGATCCGGCCGGACGCGATTCGGCCGGCAGCGGGCCGGCGCGACCCGGAGTGGTCGGGCCGCGCCGGCCGGGTGCTCAGGAGCGGTCGGCAGTGACGACGTGGTAGTCGAGCAGACCGTCCCGCCAGGCACCGACGAAGTTGCGCGACCAGTGCCCGGCCGGGACGGCGTCCGCCAGGTAGCGGTCGAAGCCCGGCCACACGTCCGCGCCGATCGACTCCGCGGTGACGCCGGTGAACCCGGCCGCCGCGAGGTCCGCCGTGAAGCCGTCGAGCGGGTGGGCCACGTCCAGCCCGTCGGCGAAGCTGCTCAGCAGGAGGCTCAGCCGCTCTGCGGCCTCCGGGCCGGCGGCGGCGAAGAACGTCGTCACCACCAGCCGCCCGCCGGGCCGCAGCACCCGGGCCGCCTCGTGGGCGAAGCCCGTCAGCTCGCGGAAGTGCTGGGCCGCCTCGACGGAGTAGAGTCCGTCCAACGCGTCCGCGGGGAAGGGCAGTTCCTCGGCCGCGCCGAGGCTGTAGGCGAGCCGGTCCGGGTAGGTGGCGAGCGCCTTGGCGTTCACCGTGCGGGCGCGCTCGATCTGGTCCGGGTGGATGTCGACGCCCGTCACGGCCGCGAATCTGAACTCGCGCAGCGCGAGCGCGGCGCCCAGTCCGCGCCCGCAGCCGACCTCCGCCAGCCGCAGCTGGTCGCGGGGTTCGGGGAAGGCGCGCAGCACCCTCCGGTACAGCTGCTCCTGGCTGTGCACCCGTTCCTCCGGCGTCGGCGCGGCGAGGTCGATCCCGTGCCAGTCGCCGAAGTTGATGAAGCCGCCCGCGAAACTGGCGGCTCGGCTCAGGTCGCCCGTGCCGTACGTCCGGTGCACGGTGGGAGGGATCCGGCTCTGGTCCATGGAGTCCTGCCTTCGGTGGGTCGTCGGTCCGCAGGGTCGTTGCGCGCGCCGCTCGTCCGGCGCGCCGCGGTACGTACCCAAACCGGTGCGGATGTGAACACGGTGCAGTCGAGCGGTCACGGAGAGGTGTCGGAGAAATGCGGTGCCCGTGGGGCCGCCGTCGGCTACAGTCCGCCGTGATCTCGCGGACCGAGGAAAGAGTGACGACGTGGACACCGACAACCGCCCCAAGCCCCCACTGGTCGGCGGCGAACGCGAGACACTGCGCGCGTTCCTCGACTTCCACCGCGCGACGCTCGCCATGAAGTGCGAGGGCCTGACCGACGAACAGCTGCGCCTCCAGTCCAGCCCGCCGTCCACCCTCACCCTGCTCGGGCTGGTGCGGCACATGGCCGAGGTCGAGCGCACGTGGTTCCGGCGGGTCATCGGCGGCGAGGACGTCCCCTTGGTCTGGTCGCCGGAGGGCGACTACCAGGCCGCGTACGACGCCACCGGCGCCACCCGCGACGAGGCCTTCACCGCCTGGCAGGCCGAGGTCGAGCACGCGCGCCGGATCGAGTGCGAGGCGGAGTCCCTGGACGTGACGGCTTACCAGCCGCGCTGGGGGGAGACGGTCTCGCTGCGCCTCGTGATGCTCCACCTCATCCACGAGTACGCCCGGCACAACGGGCACGCCGACTTCCTGCGCGAGGGCATCGACGGCACCGTAGGGGCGTAGGGGCGTAGGAGGGAAAAGGCGTAGGGGGGAAGGTGTAGGGGGTAGGGGCGTAGGCGGCGGTTCGCCGGAGTGGCGGGGATCACAGCGGCCTTCGCGTGTGCGGCGAAATGCGGCGGCCGTCGGGATGGTTGGCACGGGCAACCGTTCACGATTCCGTGCACACCCCCGGTACCCACGAGGAACCCCATGACCGTCACCGAGCCCGCCGCGTCCGCCGACCCCGCCGCCCGCGCCGCCGGGATCCTGTCCCGGCCCGTCACGATCAACGGGCTGACCGTGCCCAACCGCATCGTGATGGCGCCCATGACGCGCCGGTTCTCCCCGGGCGGCGTGCCCGGCGAGGACGTGCGCTCGTACTACGCCCGGCGCGCCGCCGCGGGCGTCGGCCTGATCGTCACCGAGGGCACGTACGTCGGCCACGAGTCGGCCGGCCAGGCCGACGACATCCCGCGCTTCCACGGCGAGGAGCAGCTGGCCGGGTGGGCCCGGGTCGCCGAGGACGTCCACGCGGCGGGCGGCACGATCGTGCCGCAGCTCTGGCACATCGGCATGGTCCGCAAGCAGGGCGACCCGCCGGTCGCCGGCGCCCCCGCCGTCGGCCCCTCCGGCATCCGCCTGGACGGTACCGAGGGCACCGGCCGGGCGATGACCCGCACCGACCTCGACGACGTGATCGGCGCCTTCGCCGAGGCCGCCGCGGCCGCCGAGCGCATCGGCTTCGACGGCGTCGAGCTGCACGGCGCCCACGGCTACCTGATCGACCAGTTCCTGTGGGCCGGGACGAACCGCCGCACCGACGCCTACGGCGGCGACCCGGTCGCCCGGACGAAGTTCGCCGCCGAGATCGTCGCCGCGGTCCGCGAGGCCGTCTCGGCGGAGTTCCCGGTGATCTTCCGCTACTCGCAGTGGAAGTCGGAGAACTACGACGCCCGTCTCGCCGGGACGCCGGAGGAGCTGGAGGCGATCCTCGCCCCGCTCGCCGAGGCCGGCGTGGACGCCTTCCACGCCTCGACCCGCCGCTACTGGGTCCCCGAGTTCGAGGGCTCCGACCTCAACCTGGCCGGCTGGAGCCGCAAGCTCACCGGCCGCCCGGCCATCACCGTCGGCTCGGTCGGCCTCGACGGCGACTTCGTCCGCGCCTTCATGGGCGAGGGCGCCCCCGTCCAGGGCATCGACGACCTGCTCGACCGCCTGGAGCGCGACGAGTTCGACCTGGTCGCCATCGGCCGCGCCCTCCTCCAGGACCCGGAGTGGGCCGCCAAGGTCCTCGCCGGCCGCTTCGACGACCTCCGCTCCTACGACGCCGCCGCGGTCCGCACGCTCAGCTGACCTCCGCGCACGGCACGAGGCCCCGACCGTTCGCGCGGTCGGGGCCTCGTGCGTGCGGACGGTCGGGGCTCCGTGTGTGCGGACGGTCGGGGCTTCGTGCGTGCGGACGGTCGGCGCTCCGTGTGTGCGGACGGCCGGGGCCCCGTGCCGCGGGCGGAGCTCACCAGCCGAGGAGGTGGATGCCCTCGCCGAGCGCGGTCAGGATCGTTTCGGCAGCGGCCTCGGGGGTGCCGGGGGCGTCGGCTTCGAGGGCCACGTAGTGCAGGGCGGCGCCGGTCGTCCGGCTCTCGCGGCGGAAGGTGTCGAGGGCCGGCGGCGCGGCCGGGCACTCCACGACGACCTGGTAGCCGCCGGTCGCGTACGCGAACGCCGCCTGTGCGGCGGCCGCCAGCGCGGTCGCGCCCTGGCGCTCGGCCCCCGGCGCCCCGGGGGCGAGCCGGCCCCGGCGGATGACGCGCAGGAAGTCGTCCGTCCGCAGGTGGACGCTCGGGTGCAGCTCCTCGGCGAGCAGCGCGGCCACCCGGCTCTGTCCGGCGCCCGACGGGTCGACGAGGACGACGACACCGCCGGCGCCCCGGCCGCCCCCGAGCTCCGGCCCACCTACGGTCGTACGGTTCACAGCTGCTGATCCCTTCGCGGGCCGGGGACGGTCGGGTAGCCGGGGCGAGGCGGTCGGAGTGCGAGCGGGCCGGTCGGCCCGGATGCGGGTGACCACCCGGATCTGGACGGCCATCCGGATCTGGACGGCCATCCGGATCTGGACGGCCATTCGGATCCGGATGGTGGCCCGGATCCGGGTGGCGACCCGGATGCGGACAGCCGACCGCCTCGTCCCTACGACTGATGCTTTCGGGGATCAACCTAGTCCACCCGGGTGCCCCGAGTCGTCCCCCGTCCGGCCCGGGACCGCACCCGGACACGCCCTAGCGGTCCTCGGCGCGCAGCACGATCGGGTTGGTCAGGGCCGCCATCGGGCCCCACGGCAGGTCCTCGCCCATCGTGTTGCCCCGGCCCGGCGACCCGTCCGCCCTCGGGTGGCGCACCTCGGTCCGGACGTACGCGGCGAGCGAGGCCGTCGTCCGCCACACCACCGTGCCCGAGCCGCCCGCGGGCAGCGACTCCTGGTGCATCTGGCCCTCGTCGGTCAGGAACCGCACCGTCCCGCCCGGCACCCCGGACACGGCGAGCCGCACGTCCAGCGGCGCGTCCGCCGGGACGGCCAGCTCCTCGCCGATGCCGGCCTGCCGGCCGTCCCCGGTGACGGTGAACTCCAGCCGCACGGCCGCCGATTCGGCCAGCCAGCTGCGCCCGGCGCGCAGCCCGTCGAGGACCGCGTCCCGGGTGAGGTCCTCGGCCAGCACCACGTTGTGCGGCAGGCCGATCACCTGCGGGGCGCTGTGCGCGTCGCTGTTGCCCATCGCCGGCAGCCACGACCGGCCGTCCCGGAGGGCGACCGCGAGGCGCGCGTCCCACGTGTCCACGGCCGACTCGTCGTCGTACGTCCAGGGCCCGTTCCACACCTCGACCGCGTCCGCTTGCTCGTAGCCGAACTTCCACTGGCACGCGACGTACGGGCAGTACGGGTGCGCGGGCACCACCAGGCCGCCGGAGCGGTGCACCTGGCGGACGAAGCGGGGGAAGGCCTCGTCGCGCGAGCGGTAGCGCCAGTCGACGAACTCGCCCGCGGGGAGACCGAGCGCCAGCCAGTGGCCGTTGCGCGTGGTGATCTCCTCGCCCGGGACGATCAGCAGGTCGGGGCCGGCCAGCGGGCCCCACACGGCGTGCGAGGAGCTGGTGTTGTGGTCGGTGGAGATGATGAAGTCCAGGCCGGCGGCGCGGGCCCCCGCCGCCACCTCCTCCGGCAGCCTCCGGCCGTCCGAGTGCACGGTGTGCACGTGGCAGTCGCCCCGGTACCAGGCGCGGCCGCGGCCCCGGGCCCGCTCGGCCGGGTACGACGGCGTGAACTCCGGGCCCGGCTCGCCGAACCGGAGGGTGACGTCGACGCGGTAGTCGAGGCCCTGCGGCGCGACCTGGTACGGGCCGAGCACCATGTGCCAGGTGCCCGCGCCGATCGGGCCCGGCAGGTAGCCCGGGGTCGCGGAGTCGCTCGCGATGCGGAACTCCGTGCGGAAGCCGCCGGACCAGCCGCGGAAGCCCGGGCCGCCGAGGTCCGTGCCGCGCTCGTCGAAGACGCCGATGTCGCACGAGTTGCCCGGGGTGCCGGCCGGGACCGGGGGTTTGTCGTAGGTGTAGGACACGGCGATCTCGCGGACGCCGTCCGGCACTTCGACGGGGAGGTAGACGAAGTCGGGGGAGCCGGTGGGGAGGTGGCCGGTGAGGGTGAGGGTCTGATCGGTGGTCCGGGGCGCCTCTGCCGCTGCTGCGGCGGCTGGGGTGGCTGGGGTGGTGGCCGCGGCCGCGGTGGTTAAGCCGAGGGCGGTGGCGGCGCCGGTGGCTAGGCCGGTGGCTAGGCCGGTGGCTAGGCCGGTGCGGAGGACGTCGCGGCGGGCGGGGTGGCGGTCGGGCTCGGGGTGCTGGGGGTGCTGGGGGTGCTCGGGCTGTTCGGGGGTGGCGGGCATCGGGCTCTCCGGTGTCGGGCGGGGTCGGCTTTGCCCACGCCCCTACCCGCGGCGGTGAACCCCGGGTGAGCCGGGCCCCACGGCGGCGGGGCGGGCCGGTGAAAGCGGGCCCGGCCTCGCCCGGCGGGCCGTGTCGCTACGGCGGGGGCGGGTTGCGGCGGGCGAGGATCGACCGGTTCATAGAAGCAGACGGTCAGGCAGTCGGATCATCGTGGAGGTCGGTGTGTCACTCAGTCGGCGGGCCCTGCTGGCGGCGATGGCCGGGAGCACGCTGGCGGGGTGCGGGGCCGCGAAGGGGGGCGTGGGGGCGGCGTCCGCTTCGGTGGGGGTGGGTTCTGTGGGGGTGGGTTCGGCGGGGGCGGGCTCGGCGGGGGTTGGTGCGCCGTCTGCGTCCGTTGCTGTTTCACCGACGGCCACCGCCTCCGCCGTGCCGCACGAGCTCACCAGGGCGGAGGCCGTCGCCCGGTACGGCGGCGCGGCGCCGACCGAGTGGGGGCTGGACGTCGCCGGGGTGACGGGCGAGCTGCCCGCCGGGCAGCAGGCGACCGCGCTCACGTTCGACGCCTGCGGCGGCTCCGGCGGCAGCGGGTACGACGCCGACCTGATCGACTTCCTGCGCGCGCACGCGGTGCCCGCCACACTCTTCCTCAACGCCCGCTGGATCGACGCCAACCCCGCCGAGTTCGAGCGCCTCGCCGCCGACCCGCTCTTCGAGATCGGCAACCACGGCACCGTCCACCGCCCGCTCTCCGTCACCGGGCGCTCCGCCTACGGCATCGCCGGCACCCGGGACGTCGGCGAGGTGTACGACGAGGTCGCCGGCAACGCCCACAAGCTCACCGACCTGCTCGGCCACCCGCCCCGCTTCTTCCGCTCCGGCACCGCCCACTACGACGACGTCGCCACCCGGGTGGTCGCCGACCTCGGGGAACGCGTCGCGGGCTTCACCGTCAACGGCGACGGCGGGGCTACCCTCACCGCCGCCGAGGTCCGGCAGGAGGTGGCGGCGGCCCCGCCGGGCTCGATCGTCATCGCCCACATGAACCAACCGGGCGGCGGCACCGCCCGCGGCTTCGCGGCGGCCCTGCCCGGGCTGCTGGCGGCGGGGCGGCGGTTCGTGCGGCTGTCGGACGTGTTCTGACGGGCTCGTTTTTTGACGGGCTCGTTCTCAGGTTCTGCCGGGCCCGTCCTCAGGCGAGGCGCAGGCCGTCGGGGAGTTCCTCCTCGATGATCCGCACCAGCCAGTCGAACACCGTCGGGCCGCGGCCCGCCCGGGCCTCGGCGAGTTCGGCGGCCACGTGTTCCCGGTTGGTGGGGTGGCAGCGGGTGAGGCGGTGCTCCAGCTGGCGGACGGTCTCGGGGTAGCCGAGATTGCGCCGCGACACCTCGTGGTGCTGCCACTCGATCGCGTAGTCGCCGTCGTCGGGGGTGCCGAAGCCGCCGCGCAGGCAGTCGGCGAAGGCGTCGAGGTTCTTGCCGAAGTAGCCGCCGCAGCCGATGGATTCGCCCACGACCTTCCAGAAGTCGTCGAGGTTGCCGACCAGGGAGCCATCGATCACATAAGTCACGGTCACATGGTGAGGATAGTGCGGGGAGGGGTGGTGGGGGGTGGGGGTTTTCGGGTGGGGGTGGGTTCCGCTGCGCGGGGCTTGGGGTGCGGGGTGGGCTTTCGGGTGGGTGGGGGGTGCCGGGGGTGTCTGCGGGGGCTGTCTCTTATAAACAACACACAACCCACCAAAC
>NZ_JBHWGV010000053.1:0-4962 GCF_042732955.1 Kitasatospora sp. NPDC059747
CGCGGGTGGCGGCGTCGGCGGCGCGGTTGGCCGCGTTCGACGCCTGCCCGGCCGAGCCCTGCGCCGCCTTGGTCTCGGCGGCGGCCCGCTCGGCCGACTCCTTGGCGAGCCTGGTGGCGTCGACGGCCTTGCCGGCCGCGTCCTTGGCGGTCATCGCCTGCTGGCCGGCCTGGTCGGCGGCGGTCTTCGTCAGGTCGGCCAACTGCCCGACGGACAGCGTCTCCTGGTCGTGCGCGGCCGCCGTCTGGTAGCCGTACTGCAGGAACTGCTGGACGTCGTCCATCGAGCCGTCCAGCGCGGCGCCGGCGGCCTTCTTCACCTCCGGCCCGCCCGAGGCCATCAGCTGCGAGAGGTGGACGCGGTCGTCGTCGTCCCTCGCCTTGAACTGGCCGGTGGTCAGGAACTGGTTGACGTCCGCCAGGGAGCCGTCCATGGCCTTGGACGCCGCGGCCTTCACCCCCGGCCCGCCGGTGGCGATCAGCTGGGAGACCTTCACCCGCTGGTCGTCCTCGTAGGCCTTCTGGGCGCCCTTGTCGAGGAACTTCTTCAGGTCATCGGCCGAGCCCTTGAGCGCGGCCGTCCCGGCGTCACGCACCCCGGGGCCGGAGTCCGCGACCAGGTCCTCGATCCTGGCCCGCAGGTCCTGGTCGGCGGCCGTGGCCTGACCGCTCGCCAGGAACGCCTTCAGGTCGTCGGCCGAACCGGTCAGCGCGGTCTCCGCCGCGTGGCGCACGGCCGGCCCGCCGGCCTGCCAGGCCGCGACCGCCTTCACCCGGTCCGGATCCGCCGCGGTCGCCGTCGGCGGCGCGTCGGCCGCGAGGGCCGGGGTCGAGAGCAGCCCCGTCAGCAGGCTGCCGGCCACGAGCCCGGCCGCGAGGCGCGACCGGGCCCGTGAGGTCAGTGACAATCTCATCGAAATTCGCAATCCATCATGAATCGGGCACCGGGGTGCCGTGCGGGCCACCGGAATCCGCAATCCACACCGGTGGTCCTGGACATCGCTCCGTGACGGGCGGCGCGGCAGGGGAGCACGCACCGCACACCCGCCGCCGCGCGGAGCGGCCGGGACGGCAGGGGGTCGTGGTCATCGCGCACCGGGGCCGGCGCCCGCCGGGGCCGGTGCGCGGGAGGGGATCAGCCGGCGGGGACGCCGTTGCCCGCGCCGCCGCCGGGCAGGGGCCCGGGAGGGGTCCGGGGGCCGTCCGGCGCGGATGCCGCCGGGGCCGCGCCCAGGGGCCGGGCAAGTCTTCGAACGCTACGCACGGGCACTCCGGAAATGAAGAGAGACGCGCCCGGGAGACACCAGCACCCCCGAGCTGGCAAAGAAAACAAGCGGGACGCTATCGGCCGCCAATCCCGCACGTCAACGCACGAGACCGCCGCTGAAAGGCTTCTGACCTGCGGTCAAGCCCCGCACGGAAAAACGCGGCCGGCCCGTCCGGCCCCGGGGCGCCCGAATACGGACATTAAGGATGTATGAGAGAGCGCCGCACCCGCCGCCCGACCATCACGGTTCGGTGACGTTTCCTCCCCAACGTGACGGCGCACCCCCGCACCCCGGCATCCGTCGTGAGATGTACACCGGGTGCATCGCGCGGCCCAGCACGCCCCCCGCAAGATCCTCCCGGTGACCCTCGAACACCCCCCACCCGGTGCCTAGCGTGGAAGACGACAACCCCGGACCGTCCCCCCTCCGCTAGGACCCGCCATGATCGAAGCCGTCGGCCTGACCAAGCGCTACGGCACACGCACAGCCGTCGAAGACCTGAGTTTCACCGTCCGACCCGGCATCGTCACCGGCTTCCTCGGCCCCAACGGCGCCGGCAAGTCCACCACCATGCGGATGCTGCTCGGCCTCGACACCCCCAGCGCCGGGCACGCCACCGTCAACGGCCGCCGCTACGCCGAGCACGGCGCACCGCTGCACGAGGTCGGCGCCATGCTGGAGGCCCGGGCCGTCCACACCGGACGCAGCGCCTTCAACCACCTCGCCGCCCTCGCCGCCACCCACGGCATCCCCCGGCGCCGGGTGGAGGAGGTCGTCGACCTGGTGGGCCTGCGCGAGGTCGCCCGCAAGCGCGCCGGCGGGTTCTCCCTCGGCATGGGCCAGCGCCTGGGCATCGCCTCCGCGCTGCTCGGCGACCCCGCCACGGTGATCCTCGACGAGCCGGTCAACGGCCTCGACCCCGAGGGCATCCGCTGGATCCGCAACCTCCTCAAGTCGCTCGCCGCCGAGGGCCGCACCGTCCTCGTCTCCTCCCACCTGATGAGCGAGATGGCCCTGACCGCCGAGCACCTCATCGTCATCGGCCGCGGCCGGCTGATCGCCGACACCTCGGTGGCCGAGTTCACCGCCCGCGCCGCCGGCAGCGCCGTCCTCGTGCGCACCCCCGACACGGACCGGCTGCGCGAACTGCTCGCCGACCAGCCCGGCGTCCAGGTCGAGAAGGCCGCCGACGAGAACGAGGAGAGCGACCGCCTGGAAGTCACCGGCACCGACTGCGAGCGCATCGGCCGCCTGGCCGCCGCCCACTCCCTCGTGCTGTTCGAACTCACCCCCAAGCAGGCCTCCCTGGAGGAAGCCTTCATGGAGCTCACCAAGGACGCGGTGGAGTACCAGGCCGTCGTCACCCCCGCCCAGCCGGTCAAGGAGATGGCCGCATGACCACCACCGCCACCCCCGCCGCCCCCGCCGCCGCCACCGCGACCCCGGCGTTCGCCCCCTCCTCCCGGCCCGCCCGCCCCGGCGTCACCCTCGCCCGGGCCGTCCACGCCGAGTGGATCAAGTTCCGCTCGCTGCGCTCCACCTACTGGACGCTCGGCATCACCGTCGCCCTCACCATCGGCTTCGGCGCCCTGCTGTGCTGGGGCACGGTCAGCCGCTGGGACCACCTGCCCGCCGACGAACGCATGCACTTCGGCGCCGCCGAGCACAGCCTCCTGGGCTACCACTTCGCCCAGCTGGCCATCGGCGTCCTCGGCGTGCTGATCATCACCGGCGAGTACTCCACCGGCATGATCCGCGCCTCGCTGTCCGCCGTCCCCAAGCGCCTGCCGGTGCTCTGGGCCAAGGCCGCCGTCTTCGGCGCCGTCGCCTGGGCCGTCTCCACCGTCGCCTGCCTGATCGCCTTCTTCGTCGGCCAGTCGATCCTCGCGAGCAAGCACCTCGACACCACCCTCGGCGCCCCCGGCGTCACCCGCGTCGTGTTCGGCATGGGCCTCTACCTCACCGCCGTCGGCCTGCTCGCCGTCGGCCTGGGCACCCTCATCCGCAACACCGCCGGCGGCATCGCCAGCGTCTTCGGCGTCCTCATGCTGCTCCCGCTGCTCACCGAGGCCCTGCCCAGCTCCTGGCGCGACACCATCTCCCCCTACCTGCCCGGCAACGCCGGCCAGGCCCTCGCCACCCTCCAGCAGGGCCCGCACGACCTCGCCCCCTGGACCGGCTTCGGCGTGATGTGCCTCTACGTCCTCGCCGCCCTGATCGGCGCCGCCGTCGTCCTCAAGCGACGCGACGCATGACAGCCACCCGCCCCGCCCGTGTGAGCATGGTCCAGTGACCACCGCCGAACGGACCCCCGCAGCCCGCGCAGGACGCCTCGGCGTCCCGCGCGGGCTCGCCCGGCTGCGCGCGGCCGTCCTCACCGAGCGCTACCCCGCCCTCGTCGACGCCGCCGCCGCCCTCGGCCTGCTCGTGCTCACCGCCCTGCCCCAGCGCCGCGAGCTGCACGCCACCCCCTGGCTCTGGGCCCTGCAGCTCGCCCTCGTCCTGCCGCTCGCCCTGCGCCGGCGCGCCCCCTTCCCGGTCTTCGCCGCGATCTCCCTGGCCGCCCTCGCCCAGTGGGCCACCGGCCACCCCATGCCCGCCGACGCGGCCGTCCTGCTCGCCCTCTACACCGTCGCCGCCCACTGCCGGCGCCGCCTGACCCTCATCGCCTACGGCGTCGCCGAACTCGGCGTCGTCATGGCCCTGCTGCGCTGGCCCCCGCTGACCGAACACGGCAACGCCGCCCACCTGCCGCTGTGGCTGCGCGTGTTCGTCCTGTTCTCCGGCACCGTCCTGGCCGCCGTCGCCCTCGGACTCAACGTCCGCGCCCGCCGCGCCCAGCTCACCGCCCTCCAAGAGCGCGCCCGCGACCTGGAACACCAGCGCGACCAGCAGGCCGCCCTCGCCGTCGCCGAGGAACGCTCCCGCATCGCCCGCGAGATGCACGACATCGTCACCCACAACCTCTCCGTCATGGTCGCCCTCGCCGACGCCGCCGCCTACGCCAACGCCACCGCCCCCGACAAGGCCACCGACGCCATGCGCCGCTCCGCCGAGACCGGCCGCCAGGCCCTCACCGACATGCGCCGCTTCCTCGGCGTCCTGCGCGCCGACGAACCCGACGCGCTGCGCCACCCCCAGCCCGGCATCGGCCAGCTCACCGTCCTCGCCGAACACGTGCGCGCCGCCGGCCTGCCCACCGACCTCCACGTCACCGGCGACAGCACCGCCGTCTCACCCGGCGCCCAGCTCACCGCCTACCGCCTCGTCCAGGAATCCCTCACCAACACCCTCAAGCACGCCGCCCCCGGCGCCCGCGCCCGCGTCACCGTCCACGCCACCCCCGCCGCCGTCACCCTGGAGATCCGCGACGACGGCCGCCCCACCGCCACCGCCCCCGGCCTGGGCCAGGGCCTGGCCGGCATGCGCGAACGCGTCGCCGCCTACGGCGGCAACCTCACCGCCGGACCCGCCCCCGGCGGCGGCTGGCGGGTGGCCGCCACCCTCCACCTGACCGACGACCACCCCGGCGACACCGACGAGGAGCCCAGCCCCGCATGACGATCAAGGTCCTGCTGGTCGACGACCAGCCGCTGCTGCGCCTGGCCTTCTCCATGACCCTCGACTCCCAGCCCGACCTGGAAGTGGCCGGCGGCGGCGGCGACGAAGCCGTGGACGGGCGCCAGGGCGGCGCG
>NZ_JBHWGV010000053.1:4972-14799 GCF_042732955.1 Kitasatospora sp. NPDC059747
TCCCCCGCGCTCTCTCTCTCCCCCGCGCCCCCCCCCCACGGCGAGGAGGCCGTCCGCCTGGCCGTCGAGCGGCCCGTCGACGTCGTCCTCATGGACGTCCGCATGCCCGGCACCGACGGCATCGAGGCCACCCGCCGCATCGTCGAACAGCGCCCCGACACCAAGGTGCTCATCCTCACCACCTTCGACCTCGACGAGTACGCCTTCGCCGGGCTGCGCGCCGGGGCCTCCGGCTTCCTGCTGAAGAACGCCGAACCGGACGAGCTGCTCGCCGCGATCCGCTGCGTGGCGGCGGGCGACGCGGTCGTCTCCCCGCGCGTCACCCGCCGCCTGCTCGACACCTTCGCCTCCCACCTGCCCGCCGACGGCCGCGGCGCCACCCGCGGCGAGGAGGCCGTCGCCGCGCTGACCGCCCGCGAGCGCAGCGTCCTGATCACGGTCGCCCGGGGCCTGTCCAACGCCGAGATCGCCGCCGAGCTCAAACTCGCCGAGGCCACCGTCAAGACCCACGTCAGCCGCATCCTGCTCAAGCTCGGCCTGCGCGACCGGGTCCAGGCGGTCGTGTACGCCTACGAGAACCGGCTCGTCCAGCCCGCCTGAGCACGCACGGCACGCACGCGCCCCGGCCCCTACGCAACCCGCGTGCGCCGGTCCACACTGGACGGACCCGTCCGAGTACGGACACCAGAGTGCCGGGGGACACATGGAGGCGTACTTCTTCCTCAGCTACGCGCGGGCGGACGACAACGGTTCGGCCGTCGCTGGCTTCTACCAGGACCTGCGCGCCGAACTGGCCCGGCGCGACCCGGACGCGGCCGCGCTGCCGAGCTTCCGGGACGTCGAGCAGCTGTTCCTCGGGACCGACTGGGAGCTGCGGCTGTCGCGCACCGTCGCCCGCTGCCGCACCATGGTCGCGCTCTACTCGCCCGCCTACTTCGCCAGCGTCTACTGCGGCAAGGAGTGGACCGCCTTCCGCTCCCGCACCATCGCCTACGAACGCGAGACCGGCTGGGACAGCGGCGCCCTGCTGCCCGTCCTGTGGGAGCCCCTGCCCGCCGGGCCCGCCGCCCCCGCCGACGAGGTCCAGTACGTCGAACCCGCCATGGGGGAGCGCTACGCCGAACTCGGACTGCGCCGCCTCATCGAACAGGACCCGGGCGGAGCGGACTACCGGCGCGTCGTCGAGGTCCTGGCCGAACGGGTCCGCCTGCCCGCCCAACGCGCCCGCCTGCCCGAACTCGCCGACCTCGACCTGCGGCACTACCCCGGAGCCTTCCCGCCCGGCCCCCGCCCCGACCAGCCCGCGGCCGCCGCCGGCCACCACCCGCCCGCCCACCTGTTCGTCAGCTACGCCCCCGCCGAACGGATGTGGGCCGAGTGGGCCGCCACCGAGCTGACCGCCCTCGGCTACCGCACCACCCTGCACAGCGTCGCCGCCGCCGAGGAAGGCCTGCCCGTCGAGGCCGGCTGGGCCCTGACCGGCCAGGGCCGCGTCGTCGTCCTGCTCTCCGCCGCCTACCCCGGCCACCCCCGCGCCGAGCGCCTCTTCCGCGCGCTCGCCGGCCGCGAGGCGGCCCCGGGCGTGCCCGCCCTCGTCCCGGTCCGGGTCGGCGACCCCGACACCGCCCTGCCCCGGCTCTTCGCCGAGCGGCCCAGCGTCGACCTCGCCGGCTCCTCGGCCGCCGACTCCCTGACCCGGCTGGCCACCGCCGTCGGCCACCCCGCCCGGGAGAGCGCCGGCGACCGCCCGTCCGCCCGCGGCGGCCACCCCGGCGACCTGCCCGCCGTCCTGGACATCCCCGCCCGCAACACCTCCTTCACCGGCCGCGACCGCGAACTCGAGGCCCTGCGCGACGGCTTCACCACCGCCCCCGCCGGCGCCGTCCGCGTCCTGACCGGCCTCGGCGGCGTCGGCAAGACCCAGACCGCCGCCGAATACGCCCACCGCTTCCGCGCCGGCTACGACGTCGTGTGGTGGATCGGCGCCGAACAGCCCGAACTCATCGCCACCCGGCTGGCCGCCCTCGCCCCCGGACTCGGCCTCGAACACGGCGAGGACAGCCAGGACACCGCCGCCCGCGTCCTCGCCGCACTGCGCCACGGCACCCCCTACCGGCGCTGGCTGCTCATCCTCGACAACGCGACCGGCCCCGACCAGCTCGCCCGCTGGCTCGTCGACGGCCCCCTCGGCGGCCACATCCTCATCACCTCCCGCAACCCCGCCTGGAGCGGCCGGGCCGGAGTCGTCGAACTCGGCGTCTTCCGCCGCACCGAGAGCCTCCAGCACCTCCACCGCCTCAACCCCGGCCTCGGCCACGACGCGGCCGACCAGGTCTGCGACCGCCTCGGCGACCTGCCGCTGGCCATCGCCCAGGCCGCCGCCTGGCTGCGCGAGAGCGGCATGCCCGTCACCGACTACCTCGACCTGCTCGCCGCCACCATGACCGAGATCCTCGAACGCACCCGCCTGCCCGCCACCGACTACCCGCGCTCGGTGGCCGCGACCTGGCACCTGTCCCTGGAGGAACTCCACCGCACCAACGCCCGCGCCGCCGAACTCCTCGAAATCTGCGCCCACTTCGGCCCCGAGCCGATCCCCACCGCACTGCTGCTCTCCCCGCTGCTGGCCCGCCACCTCGGCCTCGACGGCGACGCCCTGGGCACCCGCCTGGAGATGGGCGAGCTCGTGCGCACCATCCACCGCACCGGCCTGGCCCGCGCCGACGCCGGCCGCCAGTCCCTGACCGTCCACCGCCTCGTCCAGGCCGTCGTCCGCGACCAGCTGCCCGCCCAGCGCGGCGAGGAGATGCGCCGCGTCGTCCAGCTCGCCCTCGCCGCCGCGGCACCCTCCGACCCCGACCGGGTCGGCACCTGGGAGGCCTTCGCCGAGATCCTCCCGCACCTGTGGCCCAGCGGCGCCGCCGACTCCACCGAGGCCGACGTGCGCCGGCTCATCGTCAACTCCGTACGCTTCCTGTGGAAGCGCGGCCTCTACCCGGAGGCCAGGGAACTCGCCGAACGCACCCTGGAACGCTGGAGCAGGGCCGCCCCGGACGGCGGGCGCCCGGGCACCGACGGCCTCCAGACCGGCATGCTGCGCGTCCAGCTCGCCAACGTGCTCCGCGAACAGGGCGAATTCCGGGCCAGCTACACCATCGACCGCACCGCCCTGGAACGCTTCCGCGGCGAACTGGGCCCCCGCCACCTGCAGACCCTCATCGCCGCCGGCAACCTCGCGGCCGACCTGCGCCTGCTCGGCCGCTACCAGGAGGCCCGCGAACTCGACCGCGACACCCTCGACCACGTCCTCCAGGCGCTCGGCCCCGACCACCCGCGCATCGGCATGACCCTCCACAACCTGGCCGTCTCCGAGGACCTCACCGGCGACTGGCCCCGCGCCCTGGACCTCTACCGCCGCAGCTACCGCCGCCAGCGGCGCCTGCTCGGCCCCGCCGACCTCGACACCCTGCTCTCGGCCGCGGCCTACGGCGGCACACTGCGCGAGATGGGAAGGTTACGCGAATCGCTGACCGTGCTGGAGGACACCGTCCTCGCCTACCAGCGCACCGTCAGCAGCCGCAACACCCAGTCCCTGTACGCCAGGGCCGAACTCGCCGCCACCACCTTCCGCCTCGGCGACCTGCCCGCCGCCTGCGAACAGGCCGGCCAGACCTACCAGGACCTCGGCGACGTCCAAGGCCCCCACCACCTGCACTCCCTCGTCGCGGCCACCACCCTGGCCGCGGCCCTCCACGCCCGCGGCGACCACCAGCGCGCCGCCCGCATCGCCGCCCGCGCCCACCGGGCCGGCCAGGACCACTTCGGGGAGGCCCACCCCGTCACCCTCGCCCTGACCGCCGGCCTCGCCGTCCACCTCCGTGCCACCAGCAGCGCCGCGGAGGCCCGCTCCCTGTCCCACACCGCCGTCACCGGCCTCACCCGCGCCATCGGCGCCGACCACCCCTACCTGGGCGCCGTCCTGATCAACCACGCCACCGGCCTCGCGGAGACCGGCGAGAGCGAAGCGGCCGCCGAACTCGGCCGCCGCGCCATGGACCTGCTCACCGCCGTGGTCGGCGACACCCACTACGACGTGCTCACCGCCCGCGCCAACCTCGCCCTCGACCTGGCCGCCCTCGGCCACCACACCGAGGCCGCGCGCCTGCGCGCCCGCTGCGCCCGCCAGGCCGCCGACGCCCTGGGCCCCGCCCACCCGGTCACCACGGCCACCGAAGCCGCCACCCGCCTGGCCGCCCACGTCGAACTGGTGCGGCTCTGAGACGGCCCGGGCCCCCGGCCGCGGGAGGGCCGGGGGCTGCGAGCGCCGTACGGAGTGTCAGGGGCGGGTGACCGAGGTCGTGTTGGTGGCGGCGTTCCAGTGGACGGTCGCGTTCTGGAACTTCTGGACGCGCCCGCCCGGCTCGTCGGCCTCGTCGGTGACGGGGTAGCCGACGGCCTTCTCGTGGCCGGCGGCGTGGAAGGCGTCGTAGATGGCGCCGTGGACGACGTGCGCACCGGTCGGGGCGGACCACAGGATCACGGCCCGCTCGAAGAACTGGTAGCGCCCGCGGGTGCCGTCGGGGGCCGCGGCCCCGTCCGCCTCGTCCATCGTCGGGAAGCCCCAGGCCCGTTCGGCGTCGGTGGCCCAGAAACGGGTGAGGATCTCGCCGTAGACGGGGTGGGCCTCGTCCGGGTGCCACAGGATGATGCCGTTCTTGAACTGCTGGAAGCGCCCGCCGGCCGCCGAGTCGCGCTCACCGCGGATCGGCGCGCCCAGCACGCTGTTCAGACCGCCCATGGCGTCGTACTTGACCCGGATCGCGCCGTAGGGCATCAGGTCGTCCAGGCGGTTGTAGCGGCGCGGGGTGAAGCCGCGCAGCCCGTCACCCCACGTGCGCTCCTCGGCGACGTGGCCGAAGTCGTACTCCTCGCGCACCACCGGCTGGGTGTGGGCGGCATCGGCCCAGCGCACGAACAGGGCGACGTGGTCGGTGCCGCCGGCGTCCTTGAGCAGCGCGTCGCCGGGCTGGAGGTCACCGGCCGGGATGTCGGCGGTCACGTTCCACAGCGTCCACGTGGTGAGCGAGGTGCCCAGGTGCCAGGCCATCGACACGAAGCCGGAGCAGTCGGGGCGGTAGCAGCCGAACTGGTTGCCGTGGCAGCCCTGCTGGCTGTACGGCACCTGCTCGGCGATCCACGACCACGCGCGGTCCATGACCTCGCCGCGCCCGATCGGGCCGTCGGTGTCGGAGTCGAGCGCGGCGGCTCCCGTGACGGGGGAGCGGACGGGTACGGCGGACGCGGCGTTCGCGGCGTTCGTGGCGGCGGGTATCGCGCCCAGCGCGAGCGCGGCCGCCGCCAGGGCGGGGACCACGGCGCGCGCGGCACGGCGCAGGATCGGCGTAGTGCGCAAGGCTGGCTCCTGGGGGTCTGCGGTGGAAGGGCTCCGCGGTGGAAGGGCCCTGACGGACCGTCCGCAAGCTAGCCGCGGGCGCGCGGGGCCGGTATCCGGAACGCTCCGGATTGACCGGCCCCGTCAGCCAGTCGAGGATGGTGCCGGGCAGGCCGGCAGCTCCGGGCGGTCCAGGGTCCGCACCGCCGGCAGCCACGCCGCCGGCTCCGACGGGCCCCCGGGCAGGCGCACCCGGAACCACCGGGGCGACTGGGTGCCCATCTCGTCGACGATCGGCACCCCGTGCGGCTCCTCGCACTCCGCGTCCAGCACGTCCCCGTGCCACACCCGGGTCGCCACCACGTTCCCCGCCAGGTACGGCTCGCGCGGGTCGATCGCCAGGCCCAGGCTGCACTGCGGATCCCGGCCCGCCCGGCTCTGGCAGCCCGGGTCCGCGTTGTACACCCGTACGTGCCCCGCCGCCGGGGCGCTGCCGCCGGCGTCCGTCCAGCCCACCGCCACCGTGCCCGCCACTGCCGCCCCGGACGCCAGCACGGCCGCCGCCGCGAGCGCCGCGGGCCCGTGGCGCCGCCGCCCGTGTCTGCCCCCGCCCCGGTGGGCGCGGATGCGCGCGAGCAGGCTCTCGGCACTGTGGGCGGCGCGCTCGGCATGGGTGGGCGCCAGGCAGTCGGCGGCCAGCGCCCGCCAGAACGGCGGCACCCCGTCCGCCATCCGCAGCGGCGCCCGCCGCTCCGCGTACTCCTGGGCGGCCGCCGCCCGCGCCGCCGGGGTCGCGCCGGGAAACGGCGAGGCGCCGCGCGCGAACACCTCGTGCACGACGATCCCCAGCGCCCAGATGTCCCCGCTGGGACGCACGGTGACACCCTGCTCGCCCAGCGGCGCCCGCCAGCGCTCGGGCGGCAGGTAGTCGAACGTGCCCATCGGCGGCGCGTGGCCGTGCGTGCCACCGGTCCCGGTCAGCTCGGTCGCCAGCCCGAAGTCCGCGAGCAGCACCGAACCGTCGGCGGCCAGCAGCACGTTGTCGGGCTTCAGGTCGCCGTGCACCCACCCGGCGGCGTGCAGGTGGGCCAGCCCCTCGCAGATCCCGGCGATCAGCGCGCCGCCCTCGGCCTCGGACACCTCCGCCGAATCCAGCAGGTCCCGCAGGCTGCGCTCCGCGCGCTCCATCACCAGGACGATCGCGCCGTCCAGGAACGCGTCACCCTCCGCGCCGAGCTGCACGGTGTCCAGCAGGCGCACCAGCCGCGGATGGCGGGTGCGGCGGGCGAACTCCACCTCGCGGCGCGCGGTTTCGGCGACCTTGGCGGCCTGGCGCGGCGTCAGCCCCGCGGTCGGCAGGATCTTCAGCGCGACCTCGACGCCGACCCCGGTGCCGACCCCGGCACCGTCCCCGGCACCGTCCTCGTCAACGCTTCCGTCACCGCTCCCGGTGGAGCGGCCCGCGTACACACTGGCCCAGCCTCCGGCCGCGATCGGCCCGGTGACCTCCCAGCGCCCCACGCGCCGGCCCGGCGGCAGCGGGTGCACGCTCAGGCACCGGCGGGGCCGACCGGGCCGCGCGGCGGCAGCAGCGCCAGGTGCTCCTCGCGCACCAGCCCGAACCGCAGCGCGATCGCCACGATCGCCTCCCGCTTGCCGTTGCGCCGCCCGCCCCGCTCCTCCGCCGGGGCGGCGATGCGCATCTTCTCCTCGGCCAGGTAATCGATGTGCGAACTGACCGCACGCGCCGTCAGCCGCGCGCACGCCCGATGACCGGCCAGCCGCTCCACGATCCGCGGCGTCGTCGGCACCTCCAGCGGCGACTCGTCACGCAGCCGCGGCTCGCACAGCGCCACCAGCACCAGGAAGTACGTCGCCGTCTCGTCCAGCGAGTACGCCGTGACCGTCCGGGTGCCCCGCAGGGCGTCGCCGCCCAGCCCGTCCGGATCCAGGTAGACGTGATCGGGGGCGAACACCTGGAAGGCCAGCGTCCCGCCGCCGTGCGTCGGCAGCACCACGCGCGAGAACTCGAACGGGATCGGCGCCCCCGCCCGCCGCGGCGGCACCCGCAGGTACTCCCCGGCACCCTCCGGGTTCTCCACCAGGTAACTCTGGCTCGCACTGAGGTTGCTCAGCTGCCAGTGGTCCTCCGTCACCCGGATCTCCCCGGCCAGCCGCGACACCGCCGCGTCCGCCAGCGGCAGCTCCACCGGCACCGCCGCCGAACCCCGCCCGAACCGCGCCACCTGACCGGGCCCCAGCCGCAGCGTCACCGCCCCGGCACTGCCGTCGCCCGCAGGCGGCAGATACACGACAACGCCACTCATGCGCCCGCCTCGCTGCGCCCGGCGGTCGCTTCGCGAAACACGCACCCATCAGTGGTTCGCTCGCTGCGCTCGCTCACGGTCGCGCCCCCCTTCATCGCACCTCAGGGCGACGGTACACAATGTGCCGGGGCGATTGCGAAGCGTGTGCCGATCCTCACGAACCGCTGCTCCCACCACCGCCGTCACCGAGGCTGGTGAGGTCGGCCCCGTCGTTGCGCGAACCGCGCCGGCGCCGCTTGGCCGCCGAGCGCACCACCTCGCCCGCCCCCAGCGTCACCGCCGCCACCGCCCGCACCCACCCCGGCCCGCCGCGCTGCGCCCACACGACGCACGCGCACCCGCCGACGACGAGCAGCAGGACGAGAACCAGCACCACACCGACCATGCTCCGCACCTCTTCTTCGTGTTCGTATACCGCCGGTGATCTTCCCAGATCCCCCGATACGCGAACGAAACACTCGCTACCGGAATCTGACCTCACCGATGCGCCGGTGAAACCCGTTTCAGGGCGGACCTTGACGTTCCGTTCCTGCAGTGCCACCCATGCCAACGACGTCAGCCACCCCCCGAAGGTTCACCCGCCGGTTCTCTGCTGCCGGAGCCCTCCTGTCGAGCGCGGCCACGGCGGCCGTCCTGCTGCCGGCTGCCGCCGTCCGCTTCCCCCGAACACCCCGGACCCCGGGGCGACCTGGACGCACGGCGGCGCGGTGAACGGGAGCGTCGGGCGGCTCTTCTTCACTTTCACCCGGGCGACAGCGCCCGCCGCCTCTGCGCCCGGGCCCAGGCGCAGCCGCTCTGACCGCCGCGCCCGGTGGGTCAGTGCAGGAGGGCGTGCAGCAGCCGTACGTAGCGGCTCCAGCGGGCCGGGCGGGCCACCGTGCCCGAACAGGCCAGTTCGGCGCGGTCCAGGCTGTCCTCCAGGCAGGCGTCGTGGAGGGGGCGGAAGACGAGCGGCCAGGTGAGGCGCGCCGGGCCGCGGGCGGCCATGGCGAGGGTGTGGCGCAGCAGCGTGTGCTCCTCGTCGACGGCCAGGGCGGTGAATTCGTGGAATCCGTGGAAGCCGCGCGGCCCGCTGAAGGTGAAGCGCACCCATTGCGAGGGGACGTGGGCGGCGACGGTGTAGCGGACCGGGCCGTGCCCGCCGACCGCCCCGGCCGCCAGGGGGCGGTCGAACTCCATCGACGGCCAACTGCCCTGCGGCCACAGCCTGTCGTCGCTGCTCGCCAGGGTGTCGATCAGCGCTCCCACCTCGCTTCGCTGCGCGGCCAGCAGGCGCTCGTGCACGTTGTAGACACCCATCGCGGTCTCCTCGGGTTCTTTTTAGAGGCCAATCTCTAATATTGTGGAGGGTACTCTCCACTTCATGGCGAGACCACCCCGCTTCGATGCGAACCAGCTGCTCGACGCCGCCGTGCGGCTGGCCGCCGCCGGGGGACCGGCCGCGGTGACGATGTCCGCGGTCGCCACGGAGGTGGGCGCCCCGAGCGGCTCGGTGTACCACCGGTTCGCCGGGCGCTCCGCGCTGCTCGCCGAGGTGTGGCTGCGGACGGTGGAGGGCTTCCAGGACGGCTACTTCAAGGTCCTCGAAGCGAGCGGCGGCGACGCACGGCGGGCGGGCTGCGCGGCGGCGCGCCACGTCGTCGCCTGGAGCCGCGCCCACCCCGAGGAGGCCGCTCTCCTCCTCTACGGCGCCGAGGACTTCGGGCGCGCCGACTGGTCGGACGAGCACCGCCGGCGGGCGGACGACGGCAACCGCCGCGTGCGCGCCTCTCTCGCCGAGCTCGCCACCGCCCTGGGCGCCGAGGGCCCGCAGGCCGCCGAGCGGGTGGCCCTCGCCGTGGTCGACCTGCCCCTGTCCCTGGTCCGCCGCCACCTCCGCTCCGGCGACGCCCTCCCCGCCCACGCCGAAGATCTCGCCGAACAGTGCACCGCCGCCCTCCTGGGCCCGGCCGCCTGAGGACCGCCCCCATGGCCGCCCGGCCTGGACGGCGGGGCGGTGAGCGAAAAGTCGGCGGGCCCGACTTCTGGTGCGGGGTGGGGGGGGGGCCCCGGGCGGGGGGGGGGGGGCGGCCGGCGGGGCGCGCCCCCCGCCGGGGGGGGGGGGCGCC
>NZ_JBHWGV010000053.1:14809-22306 GCF_042732955.1 Kitasatospora sp. NPDC059747
CCGCCCCCGCGCGCGCGCTCCCACCTCCCCCCCGCCCGCTCCCCCCACCCCCCCGGCGGGGGGCCCCCCGGACCGGGCGGAGGTCAGGCCACGGGGTTGCCGGGGTCGTCCAGCCAGACGGACTGCGCACCGTCCACGGCGATGGTCACGCCGAACCGGCACAGGTCAGGTTTGCCCTCCTCCAGCCACCACAGGCGGGCTCTCGTGATTTCGTCCCACAGCCGGCGGGGGCCGGACTGGTGGGCGGCGTCCTCGGCGTCCCATGCGGCGTAGCGGACGGATGCCCACGATCCCGCACCGTCCGAGAGCTGCATGCGGTAGGTGCCGCCGGGGTCGGCGCCGTCCCAGACGTGTTCGTACCGGATGCCCGGCACCCGAAGGCCGATGGCGAATGCGGCGTTCACGTCCTCCAGGGCCAGCTCCGGGTCCATCGTGGAAGGCCCTTTGCGGCCCGGCACGTCCGTCGGCTCGATCACGGCGTGCGGGCGCTGTGCCCGCATCCACATGAAGGAGACGTTGCCGACGAACCGGCCGTGCGAGGCCCCGCCCCGCCGGCCGACCACCAGGCGCAGCAGCCCGGCATTGGCATACGGGGTGCCCCACGGGGTGACGATCACGCCACCGGGCCGGGTCTGTTCGATCCAGGTGGAGGGCACCCGGCGGACGGCTGCCGTCGAGTGGACGCGGTCGTAGGGGGCAGCGTAGGACCATCCCGCCAGCCCGTCGCCGACGACCCGCCTGGGCGCGAATCCGGCGGCGCCGAGTCTCAGCGCCGCCTCGGCGGCGATGGCCGGGTCGACTTCGACCGTGGTCACGCGGTCGTCGCCAAGCAAGCTGCACAGCAAGGCGCTTGTCCAGCCGGTTCCGGTGCCGACATCGAGCACCGTGTGGCCGTCCCGCACGTCCAGATGGCGGAGCATGGCCGCGACGAGGGACGGCATGGACGCCGACGACGTGGCGATGCCCGGCCCGTTCTCGTGTCCGTCGTCGACCTGAGTGACGACCACGCCGTCAGCATTCACCAGCGACCACCAGGCGTCCGGGGCGTCGGCCTTGATGATCCGCCGGCAGCCGGTCGGTGCGTCCTCGTCCGGGGTCCACACGGCGTCCGGCACGAAGGCAGAGCGCGGGGCGCGCTCGAACGCGCCCCGCCACTCCTCGCCCAGCGCGCCGGCCTCGGTCAGGTCGGCCAGCAACTGCGCGTACTTGTCCATCAGTTGGCGCTCACTTCTTCGGGGGAACGGGCTTGGTCCACTGGCCGTCCGACTCCTTCGGGGACTGCTGCTTGTCGCCGGACGAGCCGCCCTTGCCGTCTCCGTGCTTGCCCATGGCGGGGGTTCCTCTCGGTTGGTGGTGCCGGTCAGTTGGTGCGCGGGGCCACCGGGAACACCGGCCCGGGCGCGGGCGGTGCGGGCGGGGGCGGCGGGGCGGGCGGCGTGTTCATGCCGGTGCCTCCTCACGCTGTGGGGTATGGCAACACGCTAGGAAGGTAGGCAAGTTGGGATCCACGGGGTTGCACGACATTGCACGGATTCACCCAAGGGAGTTGATCGCCGAGGTGATCAGCGAGCGGGCATCCGGGCCGTAGACCGCCATGCCGGCCAGTTCGGCGAAGGTGTCGGCATAGGCCCCGACCTCGCTCGGCTGCGTGATCGTGAGGTAGCCCGAGACCAGTTCGACGTTCACCTGTGCCGCGTCGAAGATCCAGAACCCTTCGACCGGCATCCGCGGGCGATCCGGCCGATCGGGCACGATGCCCAAGCTCACGCTCGGCAGCGAGCCGACCATCAGCAGGTGGCCGAGCTGCCCTATCAACACGTCAGCCCCGCCGAGGCCGTTCCGCAGGACCGACTCCTCTATGAGGAAGGCGAACCGGCGGCTCCCCTCGTGCAGCACGGCCTGACGCTCCATGCGGGCCGTCACGGCCTCGGCCACGTCGTCCACCTCAACCCTGCGCCGCTGCACGGAACGCAACACGGACTCGGTGTAGCCGCGCGTCTGGATGAGTCCGGGTACAAGCCACGACGAGTAGCAGCGGAACCGTCGTGTCCGCTGGTACAGCGGCAACCGCGCTTCCTGCGCCTGCTTCAGGCCAGACCGCTCCATGCGCCGCCAGCTGACCCACATGCCTTCTACGGTCCGCAGCAAGGCGATCAGATCCTCGGTCTGATCCTCCGTCCCGCACGCCTGGCACCACGCCCGGATGTCGTCGGCGGACGGGGGTGTTCGGGCGTTCATGATCCGGGACGACTTCGACGGATGCCAGCCGCACAGGCGGGCGATGCCGAGTCCGGTCAGCCCGGCATCCCGGCAGAGCTCCGTGAGTCGACTCGCGAGAACCTGCCGGGCCTGCTGGGCACTTGAGGACGGTGAGACAGCCATGGTCGCCGGTCAGTGGAGCCGGTACTCCTCGTGCGGCGTGGCTCGCTCCCAGACCGTTTCGAACGCGGACTTCACCAACTCCACTACAGCCGGCTCGGTGCGCCACTCGCGGTCCACCACCTCACCGACACCGGAGAAGTAGGTGAACAGCACGGACGTTCCGTCGAACAGCCACAGGTCCGTGCCGGGCAGCGCGATGTCGGCCGCCTTCCGGCGTGGCAGCCAACGGACCTGTTCGCCGGCCCGGACATTCGGGAACGTCACGTCGTACTCGTAGCGGATGTAGTCGGTGACCGGCTCTGAGACGATCCGCGCGCGCCTCATCACGACACCGCGCGCCGTCGTCTCCGCCACCACGTCCAGGAACGGACGCCACCAGGACGACCGGTCGGCCGGGTCCAGGCGCTTGCCCCGCTGCCAGGCGATGAACTCGGGGTCGCTGGGCTGATAGGCGTCGCGCATCTCAAGGTGCACGGCAGAACTCTTGGCGCCGGCCAGACCCTCAAGTACCGGGTTCGTCATTGCTCCTACTCGGTGTCAGGCTTGGGAATGAACCGAAGCATGATCTTGGGAAGCCTGATGATCGTCTCGTGGTCGGGCACGGCAGTGGAGTGGCCAGGGATCGAACCGATCTCCTGGCAGGCCTTCACCTCCACGTCGGTGGCCTTGTAGGACTGGATCAGCAGGTCTCCGGTCTCCTCGTCCAGCCAGATCGTCGGGGAGTCGGTGTCCGGGGTGTTCGGAATGATGCCGAGGAACTTCAGGCCCATGGTCACTCCCGCTGTCGAGTGGTTGCACCAGTGTGCACGAGCCTGGCCCTCGTTGCCGATCGACGTCAAGTGGGCATCGGGGCACGACAAAAGACCACATCCGCCCCTGCCAGGGGCCGGAGAGGGCCATGAAGCCGGCTCAGCACGTCGGGTAGCCCCGCCGCCCCGGGCGCGGGGCGGCGGGGCCGAGCCGAGTGGAAAGTCGGTGAGGCCGACTTTTCGTGCAACGGCAGTTCTGTCAGAGAGAGGTGGCCAGCGCCACGTGGCGCCACCGGTCGAGTTCCCGCCGCACCAGATCCAGTTTCGCCTCGACGCGCTCGACCGCGTCCGCCCCCAACTGCAGGCGCAGTGGAGGATCGGCGGTCTCGGTGACGTCGACGATGGCCTTGGCGGCCTTCACCGGGTCGCCCGGCTGGCGGCCGTCGTTGTGGACGAGCGCCTCGCGCACCGGTCCCGCGCCCGTGGTGTAGTCGGCGATGACGGCCGGCTCGGTCCGGAGGCTGGAGGCGCTCAGGAAGTCCGTGCGGAACCCGCCCGGCTCGATGATCGTGACGCGGATCCCGAGGGGGGCCAGTTCGCCGTGCAGCGCTTCGGAGATGCCTTCGACGGCGAACTTCGACGCGCCGTACAGGCCCGTTGCCGGTGCGGTGGCGAAACCGGCCACGGAACCGATGTTCAGGACGTGTCCGGAGCGCTGGGCGCGCAAGGCCGGCAGGGTCGCCCGCAGCGTGTTGAGTACGCCGAACACGTTGACGTCGAACAGCGCACGGGCAGCCTCGTCCGAGACCTCCTCGACGGCGCCGACGAGGCCGTAGCCCGCGTTGTTGGTGACGACGTCGATCCGGCCGAACCTGGCCAGTCCGGCTTCCACGGCCGCCGCCAGCTGCCCGGGTTCGGTCACGTCCGCCGTCACGGCCAGCAGCCCGTCCGGCCTGTGCGGGAACGCCTTGAGCACGGCCGACTCGTCCCTCGCGGCAGCGATCACGCTGTGTCCCCGGTCGAGCGCCTCCCGGGTGATCTCCGCGCCCAGCCCCCGCGATGCCCCGGTGACGAACCAAACACTCATGCTCTCTCTCCTGTTCCGATGGGTCGACGGTTCGACGCTAGGTCCTAGAGTCGGGTCTAGATCAACAACCGTGTGACGGAGGGGCGCTCATGGACCTGAGCATCGGTGAGGTGGCCCAGCGCACTGGGCTGAGCGTGCATGCGTTGCGGTTCTACGAGCGGGAGGGCCTCTTCGCCAACCCCGTTCGGCGCCTGTCCAACGGCCGCCGGATCTATCACGAGGAAGACCTGGAATGGCTGGCGATCTGCACGAAGCTGCGGTCCTCCGGCATGCCCTTGGCCATGATCCGGCAGTACATCGAACTGGCCCGCCAGGGCACGGGCAACGAACACCAGCGGCTTGAGCTGCTGCGCCGGCATGAGAGCCAAGTGGAGGCGCAGATCAGGGAGTTGCAGGGGACTCTGGAGGTGATGCGGCACAAGGTCCGGATCTACGAAGACCATCTCGCCCGCGGCGAAGCCGACCGGCTCTGGAACCCGTCCCACCCAGACGCCGACCAGGGGAGCTGAACGGACCCCGCCGCCCCGGGCGCGGGGCGGCGGGACCGAGCCGCACGGGAAGTCGGTGAGGCCGACTTCCCGTGCTGTACAGGGGCGGTGCTGCGGGGGGATCTGTTCGGGTGGGGCGCAGTCCGGCGGGGCGGGGGGCTGGGCGGGGCGGCGCGCCCCACTTTGGTTGCGGGGCCGGCCCGCCCCTTGGGGGGGGGGGCGGGGCCGGGAGCGGTGGTTGTTAGCGGGCGTTGAACTCGTCGGCGCGGATGGCGGTGATGAAGGACTGCCAGGCGGCGGTGGGGAAGATGAGGGCGGGGCCGTCGGGGTCCTTGGAGTCGCGGACGGGCATGACGCCGGTGAAGCCGGGGGCCACCTCGATGCACTGGCCGCCGCCACCGCTGTAGGTCGACTTGGCCCAGCGGGCCGTGCTCAAGTTGATGCTGTCAAGCATTTGATCCCCTTCCGAGCAACACAGTGGGCCCCGCGGCCCCAGGCGTGGGGCGGCGGGGCGGGGAGCGGTGGTTGTTAGCGGGCGTCGAACTCGCCGGTGCGGATGGCGGTGATGAAGGACTGCCAGGCGGCGGGGGAGAAGATGAGGGCGGGGCCGCTCGGGTCCTTGGAGTCGCGGACGGGCAGTACACCAGGGATGTTGGGAGCTGCCTCTACGCAGTCGCCGCCTTGTTGGCTGTAGGTCGACTTCACCCACGAGGCGGCAGCCAAGTCGATATCAGCCATGAGAGTCCTTCCGGGCATCGCGTATCACTTCAAGAGTCGCCGAGTCGGGCAGCGCCCCTACTTGAAGGCGATCGTATCTCCTGCGCCAGTCGCGAAGCCTGTCGTCGTCCCGTTCGATGTGGCCTCGACCCTCGGATTCAGAGTAGCCAAGTAGGGTGCCGTCTGCGAGTGTCAGCAGCCGCATGGGCAGGGCGAATGGCCGGTGCTCTCCCATGCTGAACGGTGCCACCTGAAGTACCACGCGGCCTTGTTCGTATCGCTGTTCAAGTTGCTCCAGTTGCTCTCGCATGACCTCAGGGCCGCCGATGGCGCGCCGGAGGCAACTCTCGTCCAGCACGGCATGGATGAGTGGTGGATCGCGCCGCGCCAGAACTGCTTGCCGTGCCAGCAGGAAGCTGATGCGTTCCTCGGCCTGGTTGGCGGTGATGTCTCTCCGGCGAACATCTGCTCGCGCGAGTGCTCTTGCATAGGCTTCCGTCTGGAGTAGCCCCGGGATGACGCCGAGTTCGAAGATCCGGATCTCGCCGGCCCGCGCTTCATGGTCCGCGTACTCCGGGAAGCCCTCAAGCAAGGCCGAGTGCTTGGCCTGGAGCCACATGAGCAGCAAGGTTCCGCCGGTTTCGAGGACTCGGTCGGCGTCACGGGCGAACTTCTCGCTTGGCGGGGTTCGGCCGGGTGGGGCAAGTTCGGCGTAGGAGACGTAGGAGGGGTCGACTCCCACGAGTCTCGCCAACTGGGCTTGCGTGAGGCCCTTGGCCTTCCGTGACCTGCGCAATTGCACCCCGAAGGGTGCCCATGGGCCTGAGGTTGGATCAAGCTCCTTGAGATTCACCGGGTTTCACCTACTTGCCGATGCCTGGCTTCAAGTTTCAGATCGGCTTCCGATCGTAGAGGCCTCCGCGCCACCATGGGTACAGAACGTGAAATCACGACTGCGGAGGGTTCTCGAAATCATGGTGTCGTCCAGACTTCACGGGTACGGGGTGCGGTGGGACCCGGAGGGGCGCTGCTACCGGGTGCGGAACGAGGTCACGGGGGAGTGGCTGCGCAGCGGCTCGACCGGTGAACTCGCCTCTTTCCGTTCCTTCTGTGCCGCGTTCTCGGCGTGGCGGGTGTTCGAGGTGCACCGTAGGACCGGTGTGTGATGGCCTCGATGCTCGACCGGGCGACTGCCGAGCAGCGGCGTGAAGCCGCCCTCGTCGCCGACGACTTGGCGGCCGTCCTTGCCCTGGGTGGGGCCAAACTTCCCTCCCTCGAAGTGGACTGGGACTTCGGGCGCCGTACCGGCTGCTACCTGATCTCCCTCGGCGCCGCCCGCACCTCCGATGTCGTCCGGATCGTCGAACTGCTCCGCAAGGGGCTGCACTTCGAGCGCCTCGCCGCCGATGACGACTGAACTCACCGCCCGCCTCCTCTGGCTGCTCGGCTTCGCTGCCCTGATCAACTGGTGTTTCTGGAACAGGAAGTAGCACCCCCCATGCGCGACCCCCGCCTCCTCGCCAAGCCTCCCGTCTGCCGGCTCGGCTGCCTCGCCCTCGTCCGCAACCCCCGCGGCGATGTCCTGCTCGTCGACCCCGACTACATGGACGGGCTCATCCTCCCCGGCGGCGCCGCCCGCCCCAACGAGCCCCCGCACGAGGCCGCCGCCCGTCACCTCCTCGCCCAGACCGGCCTCTCCCGGCGCCTCACCCACGTCCTCGCCGTCGACTTCACCCCCGCCGACCGCTACCTGGAGCGCCTCAACCTCGTCTTCGACGGCGGCACCACCACCCAGGAGCTCACCGTCCCGCCCCAGCACCGCAGCGGACTGCTCGGCGCCCGCTTCGTCCCCGTCCAGCAGCTCGGCCAGGTGATGGCCCCCGCCCAGGCCGCCCGCCTCGCCGAAGCCCTCACCGGCCACGCCGTCCCCCTCCTCCTCCACGGCCAGCGCGCCGCCTGATCCCCGCCCGCGCAGGAGGCGGGGTCGGACACCCGGCGATAGGTAGTTGTTCGACATATAAAGAGCGATGGCTTATGTTCGTGACGTGGACGTGGGGGGGGGGGGCGGGGCGCC
>NZ_JBHWGV010000053.1:22316-23037 GCF_042732955.1 Kitasatospora sp. NPDC059747
TATAAGGTGGGTTGGTTTTTGTTCGTGCGGTGGTGGGGGGGGGCCCCCCCCGCGGGGCCCGCCACCGCCGATTCCCGTGTTCCCGTTCCGTGAGAGGAGCGCAGTGCACCGTCACGCCCGCACGCCCCGGACGCTCGGCGCCGGCATAGCCGCCGCCCTGAGCCTGGCCGCCCTGGCCGCCTACGCCGCCCCGGCCGCCACCGCCGCCCCGACCGCCGCCGCCGACACCGCGCCCGCCCAGGCCCCCGGCGACCCCGTCCCCGGCGTCGTCGCCGGCCAGGACACCGCCGCCCCGCAGCTGGTCACCGGCCTCGCCGACCCCGCCCCCGGCAACCCGGCCGACGCCGCCCGCGCCCACCTGGCCGCCCACCGCGACCGCTACCAGGTCGACCCCGCCCAACTCGCCGAGGCCGGCACCGAGAGCGCCCCCGACGGCCGCCGCACCGTCCGCTTCCAGCAGAAGGAGGGCGGCGTCCCGGTCCTCGGCGCCCAGTACCTCGTCCACCTCGCCGGCGACGGCGCCGCCCAGCACGTCGAATCGGCGGGCGGAAAGTACTTCACCGGCCTCACCGCCCCCACCACGCCCACCGTCCCGGACGACCTGCTGCGCACCGCCGCCCTCGGCGCCCTGCCCGACGCCGCCCGCGCCAAGGCCACCGCCGACGACGCCGGCCTGGTGATCCTGCCCGACGGCGCCGGCCGCGCGTCCCGCCCCAACGCC